>DATEOL010000022.1:0-18055 GCA_035274025.1 Gemmatimonadales bacterium
ATGGCCCGATGCGACCATCGTTCCATCGATCAGCTCGAGCGCTCCAACCACTCTACCCGCCACGCGAAGCGGCACCAGCAGGTCTGAGCCGGTCTCGCCCGCTACCATGAACGGTGCGATGCCTTCGAAGAGGGATTCGAGGCCCGAGCCGTCGATCTCCGAAGAGGGCAGGGAAGAGAGCGGACGCAGGTCTCCCGCCGGTACGATCACCAGGCGCCCGTCACCGAATCGCAGGATGAATCGCGCGTCCTGATAGCCCAGCGATTCCCGCACGTCCTTCACGAAACAGGTCACGGCGTCGCCCCAGTGCGCCGTGCCCGCAAGCGATGACGCGATGCGCGCCGCGCGCGATTGGGACATCTGGCTCGACGCGGCGTGGGAACGCGCAACCTCCGCGCTGAGTCCCGCACGCAGACCCTGCACCCGGAGCGCCATCACCGGCGCGATGGTCTTGAGGACCTCGCGGTCGACCGCGCGGTAGATGTCGGGCGCCGCGCCGCCCAGCAGCAGCCACGAGTCTTCGGATCCGGCGACGGAGAGCTTCACACCGATCAACGCGTGGATCCGCCCGTTGGAGCGCGTCTCGCGATAGGCGGGCCAGGAGAGGCCGAGCGCTCGCAGGTCCCCGATCGCGATGGTCGCGTCCTCGGCGGCGCGCGCGATGAATCCGGTAATCGTCTGGGAGACTTCGCCGGTCGACTCCCCCCAGCGCTTTCCGTCGGGAGATCCCGACAGCAGTGCCCAGGTTCCATTAGTCGCCCCGGGAAGCGCGACTTCAACGCGGTCGTGTGGGACGAGCACCTGAAGCACTCCGGAGACCAGCCGCAGGACCTCGGGACCATTCTCTCCCTCTGCTGCCGCCCGGGCGACCGCTTCAGGCGCGTTCGCCGCGGTGACGTTCGCGGCGGGTCCCGCCGCGAAGGCGAGCGGTGGCGCCGCGGAGAGTGTCCGGAAGGTCGGAACCGCCTGCCGCATCATTGCGGTCAGTCGCATCGCCTCGACGGCACCGAACTTCGCGGACTGCAAGTGCGCGAAAACCGCGAGTCCCAGGTCGCGCTCGGTAACCCGGATCGGGACCGCGAGGACGGAGCGATACCCCGCGTGGCGAATCCGCTCCTCGAGCAGGAAGAGGTCGTGCTGCGACACAAAGGGATTTGCCGCCACGAGATCGAGCTTGTCCTTGCCCAGCTCCTGCGGTGCGAGCAGGACCACACCGCCGCGCTCGGGGAATACCCAGAGAGCGAGCAGGTCGTGAGGAACTTCGACGCCGATCAGGTTGGAGAGTGCCAGATGCCAGGCCGTGACAGCCACCACGTCCGGCGAACCATCCTCCGTGCGGAGAACCGGGACGAGCAGGCCCCTGTGGGCCGAAGTGGTTGATGGGCCGGACGTTGGCTGCATTCAGGTAATTGATGGGAGCATTAATCGTACCTTTGTGCGGGTTGACGTATACCCCCCTCCCCTATACTTTACCATCTGCCCTCGGGCGACGGGCCCTGTGAAAGGTCTGATCAAGCATGAAATCTCTCACGCTTCATATCACCGGCATGTCCTGCGGCCACTGCCTCAACGCGGTCAACGCCGCGCTTGGCAAGCTGCCTGGTGTGCAGCTCAAGTCGACCCGGATAGGCCGGGCCGAAGTCGAATTCGACCCGCTCACCATCTCGCCTGAAGTGATCACCGCGGCGGTTGAGGATGCGGGGTACAACGCCGTGGCGGTAGAGGGGTGACCACTCAGGACCTCGCCATCAGCGGGATGACCTGCGCCGCCTGCTCGGCCCGGGTCCAGCGCGCGCTCGAAAGGTCACCCGGCGTCGACTCCGCCAACGTGAACCTGCTGACCTCCACGGCCACGGTCTCCTATCACCCCGACCAGGTTGCCGTCGAGCAGCTGCTCGAGGCGATTCGCAAGACCGGGTACGGCGCCGCGCTGCCCGTGCCCGATGTCACGCTCGAGGAGCACGCGAAAACACTGGATCGCGAGCGCGCCGAAGAGGTGCAGTCGCTGGGTCGCAAGGTTCTGGTCGCGGTTGTCGCGGCCGCCGCGACCATGGCGCTCATGCCGTTCTCCCATGGGCATGGCACCGGTCCGTGGCTCTGGGTCTTGCTGCTTCTCACGCTGCCATCCGTCTTCTGGGCCGGACGGCATTTCTATACCCGCGCGTGGAATGCCGCGAAGCACGGTGGCGCGAACATGAACTCCCTCATCGCCGTGGGGACTGGCGCGGCGTTCCTCTTCAGTCTCGCGATGACGGTCGCCGGCTCGTGGTTCATGAGCCACGGGGTCGAGCCGGTCGTCTACTACGAAGCCGTGAACGGGATCATCGCGCTCATTCTCCTCGGCAACTATCTCGAGGCGCGCGCACGGCGTCGCACCAGCGGCGCGATCCAGCGCTTGATCGGACTCCGGCCCGATACGGCGCGGGTACAGCGTACGGGACAGGAAATCGAAGTCCCCCTCTCCGGGCTGGTGCCGGGGGACCTGGTGATCGTGCGGCCAGGTGAGCGTATTCCGACCGATGGCACCGTGAGCGAAGGCCGGAGCCCGGTCGACGAATCGATGCTTACCGGCGAGCCGGAGCCGGTCCTCAAGACCGCGGGTGACCCGGTCACGGGCGGAACGCTCAACGGCACTGGCTCGCTCGTCTTCCGGGTGACCCGAGTGGGGAAGGACACGATTCTTGCCCGCATCGTCCGGATGGTCGAGGAGGCGCAGGGCTCCAAGGCGCCGATCCAGGCGCTGGCGGACCGGATCTCCGCGGTGTTCGTGCCGACGGTGATGGTGATTGCGCTCGTCACCTTCCTGGCCTGGTGGAGGCTTGCCTCCGATCAAAGCGTCGTGCGCGCGCTGGCCGTGAGCGTCACCGTGCTGATCATCGCCTGCCCATGCGCCATGGGCCTCGCGGTGCCGACGGCGGTGATGGTCGCGACCGGGCGTGGCGCGGAGCATGGACTGCTCATCAAGGGCGGGGAGGCGCTGCAGCGGATGGCCGACGTCGGGACTGTCGTCGTCGACAAGACCGGCACCCTCACGCAGGGTCGTCCCGAGGTGACCGACGTTGAGGTCGTCGATCCTTCCATGACCGAGCGGGAGTTGATCGAGCTGGTCGCGGCGGTAGAAAGCCGGAGTGAGCATCCGATCGCCGCGGCAATACTGCGTCGGTCCGTCGGACCGTCTGACCGTCTGACCGTAACCGGGTTTGCGGCGCTCCCCGGGCGTGGCGTGCGGGGGGAGGTTGCCGGGCACACCGTTCTCGCCGGCAACGCGGGCCTGCTCCAGCTGAACGGCATCGACGCGACGCCGCTCACGTCTCACCTCTCACGTCTCACGGCCCAGGCCGTCACGCCAGTGCTCGTTGCAATCGACGGGCGACCTGCCGGCGTCCTCGGGGTCAGCGATCCGGTCCGCCCCGAGAGCCGGCAGGCCGTCGCGGACCTGCAGTCGCTCGGCCTGAATGTGGTGATGCTTACCGGCGACGACGAGCGGACCGCCCATGCCGTGGCCGCCGAGGTAGGCATCAAGGCCGTCATCGCGGAAGTGCTGCCGGCCGAGAAGCGCGGTGAAGTCGCGCGGCTGCGGGACGAGGGCCGGGTGGTCGCGATGGTGGGAGACGGGATCAACGATGCCCCCGCGCTCGCCCAGGCCGACGTGGGCGTCGCCATCGGCACGGGGACGGATGTGGCCGTCGAGGCGGCTGACGTGACGCTGATGCGGCCCGACCTTCGTGGCGTTTCCCGGACCATCGCGCTGTCCCGGCAGACCATGCGGGTGATCCGGCAGAACCTGTTCTGGGCTTTCGCCTACAACACGATCGGCATTCCGGTGGCGGCCGGCGTGCTGTTCCCGGCGTTCGGGCTCCTGCTCACGCCGACGATGGCCGCCGCGGCGATGGCCGTTTCCTCGGTCTCCGTGGTGATGAACAGTCTTCGTCTTCGAAGTGAGTAGTGAGCAGGGAGTGGTAAGCAGTTACTGCTCACTACCTACTGCTCACTACCTACTGCTCACTGCTCACTTGGCAAAGAGCTCAACATGACCGAAGATCTCGCCCCCTGCGGTTGTGCGACCGGTGAACGACACGCGATTGCCGTCGACCCGGAGATCAAGCGAAGCGTCCTCAACCGGCTCAAGCGGATCGAGGGCCAGATTCGCGGCCTGCAGCGGATGGTCGAGGAGGAACGCTACTGCGCCGACGTGATCACCCAGGTGTCATCGGTTCAGGAGGCCCTGAAGAGCACGGCCAGGAGCCTGTTGCACAATCATCTCAAGCATTGCGCCACCGAGGCCCTGAAATCCGGCGATCCCGGGCAGGCGGAAGCCATGTACTCTGAGTTGCTGGAGCTGATGGGCAGAGTGTCATCCTGAGCCGTGCCCAGCACGGCGAAGGATCTCGCACCGGAGGTTCTGTCATCCCGGGAAGCTGGGTTTAGTAGTGCGATACCGCTGGCAACTCAGCCGAGAATTCGTGCTTCAGGCGTAGCAGCACGAGATCCTGCGACCTAACCCAGCTCCACGGATGACAGAACCTCCGATGCGAGATCCCTCCCTACGCTCCGGATGACACCCGCGACATATCGCGTCCGACGGTTCTGACTCCTCCAAGGACGACAACCCCCCCGATGATCGCCATGATCGGGAGGATGATGACCGCCTTTGCGATCCCGAATCGATCTGAGAGAATTCCCACCAAAGGCAGGGCGACGGCATCGCCGGCGAGGTGGATGAACAGCAGGTAGGCGCCTGCCACCGTGGTGCTGATCCGTTGCGGCGTCACGTCGAAGATCACCGACGTGAGCGGGCCATTGTACCAGGTCAGGAAGAAGAACGCGGCGCAGAAGACCGGGATGAAGAGGTTGAGGTCGCGAATGGTCAGGAGCCAGATCGCGAGCGGTCCGCCCAGCAGGAACCCGATCGACGACACCACCACGCGGGCCCAGGGCCGCCGCTTCTGCAGGTAGTCGGCGAGGAATCCGCCGCAGAGTGTCCCGGCGATACCAAAGACCAGTCCCCACTTGCCCAGCAGGATCGACGCGCGAGCGACGGTAAGACCCAGCTCGCGGGTCATGAAGGCCGGTGCCCAGCCGATGATCCCGTTCATCCCGAAGCTGATCAGCGCCCCGCCGACAAACACCCAGAGCAGCGTGGGGGTGCCGAACACCGTGTTGAAGGCGCGGATCAGGTCCTGGAGCGCCGACTCCATCCCGAGGGAGAGCTGCGAGCTCGGGTGTTGCGACGTCCGACGTGCCCGCCGGACCCAGAGCACGATGTTCCAGGCCAGGCCCAGCGCGGTGAAGACGGCGAAGACCGCGGCGTCGACCGCGGATCCGGCGCCGTAACGGTTGTTGGCGATCCACGCGCCGAGCGTGCCAAGCGCGAGTCCCCCGAGCAGGGGGAGGCCGCGCATGATCATCGCTCTCGCACCCAGGCCGAGGGACCGGAGCTCGTCCACGATCGGCAGCAGCGCGCCCCAGTGCAGCGGATCGCGGAGCCTCGACGCGAGGAGTGCCAGCCCGAATCCGGGGAGGCCCAGCGCGAGGAACGCCACCCGCCAGCCGTACGCCGCCTCGAGCTGCCCGGCGACCAGGATCCCCAGCACGCCGCCGAGCGCCAGGCCGGCGGTGAAGATGCTCATCGCGAGGGCGCGCGCGGAACCGGTGAAGAAGTCCGCCACGAGCGCGGTGCCGGCGGCGTTCGCGGCGGCGCCGCCGAGCCCCACCGCGGCGCGACAGACGATGAGCTGGGCGAAGCTCCGCACCAGTCCGCCGAGACTGGTGAAGGCGCTCCAGAGGGCCACGCCGAACGCGGTCATGCCGGTGCGTGACCGGAGGTCGGAGAAGACCCCGACCGGGAGCGCCGCGATCGAGAAGACCAGCACATAGGCCGCCCCGAGCCACCCGAGGTGCGCGTCGGTCAGGTGGAGGTCGCGCTTGATCGGCTCGAAGAGCGCAAAGATGACGTTGCGCTCCATGTAGTTGACGACGTTGATGAGCGTGAGAATGCCAAGCGCGTACGAGGAATACGCGCGGGTGATCTGGGGCGCCTTGTTCACTGGCTGGCCCTGGCCTCCTCCGTGCGCTGGTCCCGGAACGCGCGGGCCGAGCGGTACTCTTCGATCAGCCGGGTCATCATCGCGTCGCGTTTCGAGTAGAGGCGCTTGAGCGGCCGCGGCGCGTGGCGCGCCAGGGCGTAGGCCGTGAGCAGGGGGAGGCTCACGGTGTTGTCCATGTAACAGACCACCGTACCCGGCAGCATGTCGGGGTCGATCTTGCCCCAGGAGACCGCTTCGCCGGGGGTCGCGCCTGAGAGTCCGCCGGTGTCGGGACGCGCGTCGGTGAGCTGGAGGAAGAAGTCGTGGCCCCGCTCGTCGATGCCGAGCACTTCCTGGATCTGGGGCTCGGTCTGGAGCAGGAAGTTCTTGGGACTGCCGCCGCCGGCGATGAGCGTGCCGCTCTTGCCGCCGCTGCGCTTGGCCTCCAGCACGATCGCGGCGGTCTCGTTCACATCCGCGCTCACGTCGAACCGGAGCTTGCTGCCGTCGAGCGCCTGTTCGGCGACGTTCATGCCGATGGAGCTGTCACCCGGTGAGCTGGTGTAGATCGGGACCTCGAATTCGTGCGCGGCGGCCAGGACCGAATGATGTCGCGCGCCGACGCTCTTCTCCCGCTCCAGCAGGTACCCGCCCAGGAGGTAGTGATACTCGGCGGTGCTCATGGGTTTCTGGAATTCCTCTCGCGCAGACACGTCGCGGATGAAGCCGTCGGTGGAGAGGAGGACGTTGTAGTCGAAGAAGATGTCGTAGATCCGCACCACGCCGTGTTCGCGGAGCTTCACGTCATCGGCGTGCGGAGTGCCCTGGTGCATGGCGAGGCCCAGGGCGAAATGGGCGTCATGGTAGAGATTGGCGCCGGTCGAGATGATCCAGTCGACGAATCCAGCTTTCATGAGCGGAATCAGCGTGCTCATCCCGAGTCCGGCCGGGGTCATCGCGCCGGTCAGGCTCATCGCGACGGTGACGTTGGGCTCGAGCATCCGGCCGGTGAAGAGCTGGCAGGCTTCGCGGAGTCGGCCGGCGTTATAGGCGAGAAATGCCTGGTCGATCAGGTCCGCGGCGGTTTCGGCGCCGGTGATCGGCGGCGGCGCGATGCGCTTGCCACGGAGATATGACTTGGATGGTCGGTCCATGCTGAAAGCTACTAGCTGTCAGCGGCTCGCTGCCAGCGACACGTCGTGAGGGCGGGACGTCCTTACGTCCTCCCGTCCTGACGCCTCTCGCGCACCAGGGTCCAGAGGATGGCAGAAAGCACCGAGACACCAGCCCAGCTCGAGAGCGTAATGAGCCAGCCCCAGCGGTCCACCATCCGGGGAACCGCCCAGATCGAGATCACGCCCCCCAGGTTGCCGAAGAGATTGAGCACGCCGCCGGCGGCACCGGCCCGGTCCGCCGCGAATGTCGTGGTCACGGCCCAGAACGAGCCCTCCACGCCGGTGAGGATGCCGACCGCGATCGAAAGGATCCCGACCGCGAGCACCTGGCTGTCGGTCCGGATTCCGATCGACATGAGGGTGGCACCGACCAGCATGCATCCCATCGCGACGCGCCGCCGTCCGCTCAGGCTTCCGCGCACCGTCCCGGCGCGATCGGCCAGCCAGCCGCACGCCGGGGCGATGGCGAAGGCGGCGAACCAGGGGATGCTGGCGTAGATCCCGCTCGCGAGGATCGTCATCCCCCGCTCGTCGATCAGGTAGCGGAAGAACCAGAAGACGAACACGAAGAAGACCGCGGAGTGAAGCAGGTAACTGAGCGACACCAGGAAGATGTCGCGGTCGCGAAGGAGGTTGACCAGCGTGGCGACCTGGCTCCTGAACGCCGGAGGAGGGCCGTCGGGACGGACATCCGGCGCCCAGCGATACCAGGCCAGCGCGAGCAGCAGCGCGAGGACGCCGCCTGCCATGAAGACCGCGCGCCATCCCGCGGCGAGCATGAGGGGCGCCAGCGTCAGCGGAACGAGTGCGGTGGCCAGGTTCGCGGCGCCGATGTAGATGCCGTTCGCGGTGGCCCGCTGATGGGGCTCCAGGGTGTACGCGATGGCCATGCTTCCCACCGGGTACGTCGCCGCCTGGGCGGTGCCGAGGAGCGCGCGCACGACGAGGAGGTAGCTGAACACGGCCGCGGCACTCGCGGTCGCTGGCACGATCCCGGTCGCGAAGGTCGCGACCGCGAAGAGCACCAGGGCCCAGCCGAGGACTCGTCGCGCGCCGTACCAGTCGCCGGCGATCCCGGCGGGGATCTGGCCCAGCGCATAGGCGAGCTGGAACCCGATGCCGGTGATCACGCCCATCTGGTTGAAGCTCAGGCCCAGCTCCGGCACCATCTGCTCCTGCGCCACGGTGATGCTGGTGCGGAGGAAGTAGGCCATGAAGCTGACGAGCGAGAGCAGCAGAACGAGGAGCCAGCTGCGTCGGGATGTCTGCATGAGCCCGGATAATGGACGCAAAGGCCTGATGGCGTAAGGCCGGACGGGCTGCTAGCTGCTAGCTGCTGGCTGCTAGTAGCTTCATCACATGTCCTCAACCTGGGGTGGGCTTGCACTCGCGCTGTTCGGACGTGCCCTGGTCAATCCGCGTCTCGCGATCGACCTGGTCCGTACCGGGTGGGCCTTCCGTCGTCGCAACTGGCTGAGCCGCGCCCCGTTCCTGCCGATCCCCGATGGCGAGTACCTCCGCTGGCGCATGTACACCGCCTACGGCGAGGAGGATGCAGTGCCTCCGGCCGAGGACGTCATTGCCTTCGCCCGCTGGCGCCGGGAAACGATGGGGCTGTGACCGATCGGCCACACGTCGTCATCGTGGGTGGGGGATTCGCGGGGCTGCTGGCCGCGAAGGGACTGCGCCGCACGCCGGTTCAGGTGACGATCATCGACCGCAACAACCACCACGTCTTCCAGCCCCTGTTGTACCAGGTCGCGTCCGCCGCGGTCGAGGCGGGTGAGATCGCGCGACCGATCCGCTCGGTGCTCCGTCACCAGAAGAACACTTCGGTCGTCCTCGGCGATGTCACCCGGATCGATCCGGCCGCGCGCCGCGTGACACTCGCGGATGGGGCCACCTTCGGCTGGGACTACCTGGTGATGGCCCCGGGTGCGCGTCACTCCTACTTCAAGCATCCGGAATGGGAGATTCTCGCTCCGGGGCTCAAGTCGGTCGAGGACGCGTTCGAGATCCGGACCCGCATCCTGCTCGCGTTCGAGCGCGCCGAGCGGGCGCCGACGGCCGAAGACCGGCATCGTCATCTCACCTTTGTCGTGGTGGGTGGCGGACCGACCGGGGTCGAAGTCGCCGGCGCGATCGCGGAGATCGCGCGGTACGCGCTCAAGCGGGATTTCCGGCACATCGATCCGCGACACGCCAACATCCTGCTGCTCGAGGGTGGTCCTCGAATCCTGTCGAGCTATCCCGAACGCTTGAGTGAGAAGGCGCGCGAAGCGCTGCGAAAGCTCGGTGTCGACGTGCGCACCGAGGCGCTGGTGACGTCCATCGAGCCGGGCCTGGTCACGGCCGTCGGATGGAAGATCCCGACCGACACCGTCGTCTGGGCTGCCGGCAACGTCGCGAGTCCACTGCTCGGGATGCTCGGCGCGCCGCTCGACGGCGCAGGGCGGGTCATCGTCACTCCGGAATGCACGGTGCCCAACCGGCCCGACATCTTCGTGGTCGGCGATGGCGGGGCCTTCACCCACGATGCGAGGTACAAGGTGCTGCCGGGGGTGGCGCCGGTGGCCATGCAGCAGGGGCGGTATGCCGCCCGCGAGATCTCGGCGGACGTGGCGAAGCGACCCCGGAAGCCGTTCAGGTACATCGACAAGGGCCAGCTTGCCGTGATCGGGCGCGCGCGGGCAGTCGCGGAGATCGGGCCGTTCAAGCTGTCGGGATTTCCGGCCTGGTTCGTGTGGATCTTCATTCACATCGCCTATCTCATCGGCTTCGGCAACCGGCTGATCGTGATGATTCGCTGGGGGATCAGCTATATCACGTTCGAGCGCGGAGCTCGACTGATCACGGAAGCCTGGCGCCCCGAAGTCGGGCAGACGGGCGGACGGGCAGGCGGGCAGTAACCTCGATGCGGACACGCGTGCTCAAGCAGCTCGCCGAGGCAGCCGGATTCCTTGCCTGTGGCGTCACCTCGCTCGATCCGTTGCCGCACGGGGATGTCCTCGATTCATGGCTAGCGAAGGGCTACGCCGGGACCATGCGCTACCTGCATCGCCAGGCGAAGAAGCGGAAGGATCCGGCGCTGATCAAGAGCGGCGCGAAATCGGTTGTGGTGGTCCTGGAGAATTACTGTCCGCCCGCCCGTCCGGCCGTCCGCCCCTCCGCCCGAATTGCGAAGTACGCCGCCGGCGAAGACTACCACCACGCTTTTCTTGCCCGCCTGAACCAGCTCGGGGGTGTGCTTCTCGAGCATGGCGCAACGCTGGCGCACAGCTTCGCTGATTCAGGGCCCGTCCCCGAACGCGAGCTGGCGCAGCGCGCCGGGCTCGGCTGGATCGGGAAGAACACGATGCTCATCCGGCCCGGCGCGGGATCCTTCTTCTTCATCGGGACGATCTTCACCGATCTCGAGCTCGAGCCCGACCCGCCCTTCATGCTCGATCGCTGCGGGAGCTGCACCCGATGTATCGATGCGTGTCCCACGGGCGCGTTCGTGACCGAGCGGGTGCTCGATGCGACGAAGTGCCTTTCGTTCCTCACCATCGAGTGGAAGAGTGCATTTCCGGCGGACCAGGCGGCGCAGGCGGATGGCTGGGCATTCGGCTGCGACATCTGCAATGATGTCTGCCCGTGGAACGAGCGCTTCGCAACGCCCACGACGCGACCGGAATACGCGCCGCGTGAGGCGCCGGACTGTACTGATCCCGACTATTTCGAGTCGATGGATGAAGCGGATTTCCAGCTGTTGTTCGCGGACACGCCGCTCGAACGGCCCGGGCTCGCCCGAATGCGTCGCAACTGGAAAATCGCGTTCCGGGCTAGTTCCTCTTAGCGCGATCCTTGCCGGCTTCGAGCAACGCGTCAAGCGCCTTCCGGTCGTACAACTTTCCATCCAGCAGCACCGCACGAATCTTCGTGGAATTGGTGATATCGGCGAGCGGGTTGGCCTCGAGCACCACGAGATCCGCGAGGTAGCCCTTCGACACCGCGCCGAGCGAATCCGTGGCGCGATAGAAGCGCGCCGGCTCGATCGTCGCGGCCTGCAGGGCCTGCAACGGACTGAACCCGGCGTCGACCAGGTTCTCGAGCTCGTCGTGGAGCGATGACCCGGGGTAGATGTAGGGATTCGCCAGGTCGGTCCCCGCCAGGAAACGCACGCCTTCCCGCTTGAGCACGGCGACGATCTCGACCTGCCGCTTGAAGGTCGCCTTCCGTCGTGCCCAATCCTCCACGGTGAGGGTCCGGAACCGGAAGTCCTGTTTCGGATTCCAGTAGGATGCCATCCCCGGCGGGATGAACGCGAGTCGCGGATCGGCCCCGAGCGATGAGTCGTCGAGGTACGCGGTCGAGCGGAGCACGGTGATGGTCGGGACCATCCAGGTCCCGTTCTTCGCGAAGCGCCGGGCGAGCGCGCGACAGCGATCCGGATCGTAGCTGTCGAGCACTGCCTGGGCCTGGGCCCGGGAGACGACACCCGCGGAGTCCCAGCCCCTGGGCGACGCGACCGCGGCGCGGAGGTCGCCTCGCAGCGTGTCCTCGTCGCGCGAGCAGCCGAGCAGGACGTTGGTGAGATGCTCGACCGTGCGCTGTCCCAGGTCGGAGGCCTCGCTGGCGGGGACCAGCGTGGGGACATGACCGGCGAAGGGAATGCCGATCTTCTTCGACTCCTCGACAATCGCCCGGAATGCCTCCGGTGATAGCCGGCTGTAGACCTTGATGAACCCCGAGCCGATCTTCGCGAGCGAGTCGACCACGCGCCTGGCCGCCTCGGGTGTGGCGACGCCTTGCGATCCGGGCCAGATCGGCGGTGTGCCGTCCACCAGGTTTCCAGCGCCCGTGATCCGGGGGCCGACGTAGGCGCCGCGCGTGAGGCTGGCCCGCGCGGAATCGATCGACCCCATGCCGCCCCACATGTCGCGAATGCCGGTGATGCCGTTGGCCAGGAGAAGGGGGAGGAAGAGGTCGTCGAGGCCGGGATTGGTGGCGTGGACGTGCATGTCCCAGAGGCCCGGGATGACGAAGCCTCCATGACCCTCGACCACCGTCGCGTTCGCCGGCACGGTGATGGCGTCGGGCCGCCCGACGGCCGTGATCCGGCGGCCGGTGACAAGGATCGTCAGACCGGGGGACACCGAGCCGGTGGCCACATCGATGATGGACACGTCGCGGATTGCGACGGGCGCCTGAGCAAGCAGCGCTATGGCGAGAAGCATGGATGGAAAGTACGCCCCATTAGATTCCGGGCAACGCGACTGGAGCTCGTTTTGACACGCAATTCACCGACCGCCGAAGAAGCCCCTCCCCGTCCCGTGGCCAGCGATCCGATCACGGACCGCCTCCTCCGGGCGCGGACCATCATCATCAGCGGGGAGATCAACCAGAAGCTGGCCGCGTCCGTCATCGGTCAGCTCCTCGCGATGGCTTCCGAGTCGGAAGATGACATCACGGTCTTCATCAATTCACAGGGCGGCCACGTAGAGGCCGGCGACACCATCCACGACATGATGCGGTTCGTCACGCCGAAGGTCCGCGTGGTGGGGACCGGTTGGGTGGCGAGCGCGGGCGCGCTCATCTACGTCGCGGTGCCGAGGGACCAGCGCTACTGCCTTCCCAACACCCGCTTCCTGCTCCACCAGCCCGCGGGCGGCGCCGGCGGCTCGGCGAGCGACATCGAGATCGAGGCGCGGGAAATCCTCCGGATGCGCGACCGGCTCAACAAGATCTTCGCCCGCGAGACCGGGCAGTCGATCGAGCGGATCGAGGAAGACACCCACCGGAATTTCTGGCTGGATGCGGATTCCGCGGTGAAGTACGGCATCGTGGGGAAGATCATCAACAAGGCCAGCGAACTCTGATTCAGCCCGACGGGCGACGGGCGATACCCGTAGCCCGTCGCCCTAGCTCACTCCACCGCTCGTCAGCGACTTCACCAGCCTCGTCATGAACTCCAGGCCTTCATAGAAGGCTCTCGCCGGAATCCTCTCGTTCATTCCGTGCGCCCCGGTGTCGAGATAGAAGAGTCCAGAAACGCCGTAAGTCGGAATTCCCGCATTCCTCAGGTACAGCCCGTCGGTCGCCCCGGTGCTCATGGTCGGGATGACCGGGAGGTCTCCCCACATCGCCTTGGTGACCCGTGCGATCTCGCTCATGAGCGCGGGCGTGAGCGGGGAGGGCGGCGAATTACGCGCCTCGCCCGCGGGGGTGATCGTCACCTTCGGGTTCGCGATCAGCCGCGTGAGCACTTCCTTCACCGAGTCAGGGGACTCGTCCGGCAGGATCCGGCAGTTCACGTTGGCGCGGGCCCGCTGGGGCAGCGCGTTCCGCGCGTGGCCGCCCTCCAGCATGGTCGCGACGCACGTGGTGCGGAGCTGCGAGTTGTAGCGCGGATCGGCGGAGAGGATGCGCGCGGCCGCGGCGTCGGAGGGATTCGCCACGATCGCCCGCATCGCCTCGCCGATGTCGCCGATCGTCACCGTGCTCAGCTGGGTGAAGTACGCCCGGGTGACTTCGTTCAGGCGCACCGGGAAGTCGAACGCGCCGAGCTTCACGAGCGCGTCGGAGAGGTGCGTGATCGCGTTGTCCTTGACCGGGACTGATGAGTGCCCGCCCGGATTGGTCGCCTCGAGGGTCCAGTTCTGGACCTTCTTCTCGCTCGCCTGCACGTCGTGGGACAGGCGGCGATCGTCCTTGATCCGTCCGCCACCACCCTCGTTGAAGGCGAACTCGGCGTCGATCAGCTCGCGGCGATTCGCGAGCAACCATTCAACGCCGTTATCCGGTCCGCCCTCTTCGTCGGCCGTCAGTGCCACGATGATGTCGCGATCGGGGACGAATTTCTCGGCCTTCAGCCGGAAGAGCAGGGCCAGATGGATGGCGCTTTCGTCCTTGTCGTCGGCGACGCCGCGCCCGTAGAAGATTCCTTCCTTCTCCACGAAGTCGAACGGGGGCAGGGTCCAGTCCTCGGCCTTGGCCTCGACGACATCGATGTGGGAGAGCAGCAGGATCGGCTTCTTGCCGGTCTGCCGGCCCCGCAGCCGCACGATCAGGTTCCCCTTGTTCGGCCTCGTCGGGACGACCACGACATCGGACGCCGGGAATCCCGCCACCCGGGCGCGCTTCGCCATCGCCTCGGCGGCGATCACGGTGCTTCCCGCGCTCTGCGAGGTGTTGATGGTGACGAGCTCTCGCAGGAGATCGCGCGCGAGGCTGTCCCATGGAGTCTTCGGAGCCTGGGCGGCTACGGGGCTGGCGAGCAGCGTCAGCACGGCCAGCAGGGCGACGGACGACAGGCGACGGGCCAAGAAGTGCATCAGACCCTCGCCTGTCGCCGGTAGCCAGTCGCCGCTTCGCCCGACGATATTCTTGCCCATGCAGATCTCCCTGTATTCCGCCGCCGTGTTCGTGAACAACCTGGATCGAGCGGTCGAATTCTATCGCGATGGGCTTGGCCTGGCACTCCTGCACCAGGGCAGCTTCGGCGCCGAGTTCCTCGAGGGCGAGGTCCGGCTGTCGGTCCATCCCGCGGTGCATCCCGATTCGAAGGCCATGGTGGGGCGGCACACCGGGCTCACCTTCAAGGTGGACGGACTGCTGCATCTCTGTGGCGACCTGCACGCGAAGGGGGTGGCCTTCCTCGCCGAGCCGACCCAGCAGTCGTGGGGGATCATGGCGATGGTGAAGGATCCGGACGGCAATGTCCTGGCGCTGTGGGAGGCTCCTTCCTCCGACGGTTAGGGCGGTTGGGGCGGTTGGGGCGGTTGCGAAGAGCTCCAACCGCCTAACCGCCTAACCGCCTAACCGCCTCAACCGCCGAAAGCGGCGACCGACCATCCCAAGGAGCCGAAGATTGTATACATTTCTGGACCCCAATTTCCGGAGCCCCGCTGTGTCCCGCCCTGCCTTCCCGGTGTCCGTCCTGTTGCTGGCTGCCTGCGCTGGTTCCGCCCCGTCCGGTGGCGGTGACTCATCCGGCAGCTCGTCATCGGGCAAGAACGCCGCCCTCGTCTCCCAGATCGACGCCATCATCAACAAGCGGATCAACGCCGGGATCGCCGGCGCATCGGTCGCGGTGGTGAAGGGCCAGGACACCATCCTCATCAAGGGATACGGCAAGGCCGACCTCGAGTTCGATGTCGCGACGCCGCAGGACGCGATCTACGAGATCGGGTCGGTCACCAAGCAGTTTACCGCAGCCGGGATCATGCTTCTCGTCGAGCAGGGCAAGCTCTCGCTCGATGACGACATCACGAAATACTTCCCGGGCTACAACTCCCAGGGGAACCGGATCCCGGTGCGGCGCCTGCTCGACCACACCTCGGGGATCATGGGCTACACCGAGATGCCCAACTTCGGCGGCATCGGACTGACCGATGCGCCACGGGACACCCTGGTGGCCCTCTTCAGCAAGGCGCCGTTCACCTTCAAGACCGGCGAAGAAGAGATCTACAACAACTCGGCGTACTTCCTGGCCGGGCTCCTCATCGAGAAGTTGAGCGGAAAGTCGTACGCGGATTTCGTGAAGGAGAACCTGTTCGACAAGGCCGGGATGACCAACTCCCGGTATTGCAGCGAAAGCGCGATCGTGAAGAACCGGGCCCACGGCTACGACGCGGCCGACACCCTGGGGAACCTGATCCGGGCCCGCTACCTCAACCACAAGTGGCCGTACGCTGCGGGCTCGATCTGCTCCACCGTGCGCGACCTGGTCAAGTGGAACACCGCGCTTCACGGCGGCAAGATCCTCAAGCCCGAGGCGTACGCCGAGCTGATCGCGCCGTCGACGCTGAACGACGGAACCAAGCTTCGCTATGCCAAGGGACTCGCGCTGGTCCCGCTCGCGGGGCACCGTTCGATCTGGCACGACGGCGGCATCAACGGGTTCATCTCGCTCAACCGCTGGCTGCCGGATGACAGCCTCCAGGTGGTGGTGCTCTGGAATTCGACCGGCCGTGACCTCGACGTGGGCAAGGAGATCGTCGAAGCCGTCCTCGGCAAGGAAGCCGACGATACCAAGCCGGTCGAAGGCGACATCAATGACTACGCCGGCACCTATAAGGGCCACAGCCGTGGCCGCCCGATGGAAGCCAAGGTCACGGCGGCAGGATCGACTTTGCTGATGGCGGGCGGGCAGGGCACGCCGGACACGCTGCACTACATCGGCAACGACACGTTCCGTTCGGGTGACGCGCTGCTCACCTTCGAGCGGAAAGACGGGAAGCCGTCGCGGATCCGCTATGACGCGGGGTATCAGTACACGTTCTGGAACAAATAACGGGCGACGGGCGACGGGCTATTGGGGCATGCCATGCTGAGATTCGCTCTTGCTGCTTTCGCGCTGCTTGGCCCTGCCACGACTTCACTCGCGGGCCAGGCGAAGTCCTGTCCCGCAGCGGAGACGGCGGCACTCAGGACGTCGATCCAGGCGCTTCTCGACAGCATCGTGTCGGCGCGGCCCGACATCCCTGGTGTTTCTCTCCACGTCGAAGCCCCGCGCCACTGCCTTTCCTGGAGCGGCGCGGCCGGCGTGTCTGATCGCGCCACCGGCACGAAGCTTTCGCCGGACCAGCCGCACCGGATGGCGAGCAACACCAAGACCTACGTCGCGGCGGCGACGCTCCGGCTCTACGAAGACGCGAAGCTCAAGCTCGACGCGCCGATCGCGACGCTGTTGTCGAAGGAATCGATCGAGACGCTTCGGCGCGGCGGATACGATCCGGACGTGATCACGGTCCGCCACCTGGTCACGCACACCAGTGGCATTTTCGACTACGCGATGTCCACGCCCTACCAGGAGGCGGTGTTCGGCAGCCCGAACAAGCGGTGGACCCGTGAGGAGCAGTTGCGCTTCGCGGTGGACAAGGGCCAGCCCTACGGCGCGCCCGGCACCGTGTTCAAGTACTCCGACACCGGCTACATCCTGCTCGGCGAGATCATCGAGCGGGTCAGCGGGCAGCCGCTCGCGGCTGCGCTCGGCGCGCTGCTCAACTACAGGAAGAATGGCTGGAAAATGACCTGGCTCGAGACTCTCCAGCCGGAGCCGGCCGGCGTGCTGCCGCGGGCCCACCAGTATTTCGGTGCCCTCGACACGTACGCGTGGGATCCTTCGTTCGACCTGTATGGCGGCGGCGGACTGGCCGCGACCATGCGAGACATGGGCGCCTTCACCCGGGGGTTGTTCGAGGGGAAGGTCTATCGGAAGAAGGAAACGCTGGACCTGATGCTCTCGCAGCCGTCGGTTCCAACCGAGCGGACCTATCGCTACGGGATCTACTCGAGGAATGTCGGCGGCTTCACCGCGTACGGGCACACCGGATTCTGGAACACGTTCTCGTTCCACGTCCCGGATCTCGACCTCACGGTCGCCGCCTCACTCACCCAGCAGGAAAAGGCCTACGACGTCGGAGCAGCGCTTCTCGCGGGCGTCGTCGAGCGGGCCAAGTAGTCGAGCGCTTCCCTGATTTTCTCGGCTCCATCGACGATCCGCGGTCCCGGGCGGCTGGTGTAGGAGTTTCCATCGATCGCGACCATCGGGACACCGAGGTCGGGTAGCGGGGCCAGTTCCAGCTCTCGCGTCGCTCGCTCCAGCCCGAATCCACACAACATCACGATCACCAGGTCCGGCTGCAAGGCCCTGTACTGTTCCCGGGTTATCGCCACCGAGTGCGCACCGGGCTTTGCCCCGACATCCCGTCCTCCCGCCATCCCGACCAGCTCCGGCACCCAGTGTCCCGCGAGGTAGATCGGATCGAGCCATTCCACGCAGACCACCCGCGGCCTTTCCGCCGGGGCGGATTCTCGCAGTCTCGCCAGGCGGGACTCGAGTCCGGAGACCAGAGCCTCGCCGGCTTC
>DATEOL010000023.1:0-13109 GCA_035274025.1 Gemmatimonadales bacterium
CTACCAGCGGCGGCGCGCGGTCTACGGCATGAACGGCGGCGGGCCCGGCAGTGGGATCTGGAAGTCCAGCGACGCCGGCCGCACCTGGACCCGGCTCACCAAGGGGATTCCCGAAGGCCCGCTCGGCCGCATCGGCATCGACGTCTTCCGCCGGAACCCGAGCATCCTCTACGCCCGCATCGAGCACGAGAAGGAAAGCGGGGTCTATCGCTCCGATGACGCGGGCGCGAGCTGGACCAAGGCCAGCGGCACCAATCCCCGGCCGATGTACTTCAGCCAGATCCGGATCGATCCGGAAAACGAAAACCGGATTTACGTCCTCGGCACCAACCTCCACCTGTCGGAGGACGGCGGAAAGACCTGGAACAACAACGCCGCGCGGCTGATCCACGTCGACTTCCACGCCATGTGGGTGGACCCGAACAACCCGAGTCACCTGATGATCGGCGGCGACGGCGGGGTCGGCATCTCGCACGACCGCAGCAAGACCTACGTCTGGATGAACAACCTGCCGGTCGCGCAGTTCTACCACGTGAGCTACGACAATGCCACGCCGTACACCGTCTGCGGCGGCCTCCAGGACAACAACACCTGGTGCGGGCCGAGCGCGGTGCGGTCCAACAGTGGCATCGCGAACGACGACTGGTTCGTCGTCCAGGGGGGCGACGGGTTCGTGGGACTGATCGACCCGACCGATCACAACATCATCTACGCCGAGTCGCAGGACGGCTTCATGAGCCGGATCGACCGCCGCACCAACGAGCGCCAGACGATCCGGCCCGAGGCCCTGAAGGCCGAGAAGAGCTACCGGTGGAACTGGGACACCCCGATGCAGCTCTCGCCCCACGATGCGAAGACGCTCTACGCGGGCGCGCACCGGCTCTATCGCTCGAAGGATCGCGGCCTCTCGTGGGAGGCGATCAGTCCGGACCTGACCCTCGCCGTCGATCGCGACACGATGGAGCTGATGGGCCTCAAGGGGAAGGACTTCAAGATCGCGAAAAATGATGGAGTGAGCGCGTTCGGCACGCTCTTCTCCATTGCCGAATCGCGGGCGAAGGCCGGAGTCATCTGGGTCGGCACCGATGACGGCCAGGTGCAGGTGACCCGCGACGCCGGCGCCACCTGGACCAACGTGACGAAGAAGGTCCCCGGAGCGCCTGCGCTCGCGTACGTCTCGAAGGTCGAGCCGTCGAAATTCGCGGAAGCCACGGCCTACGTGACGTTCGACGGGCACCGCATGGGTGATTATGGCACGTACGCCTATGTCACCACCGATTACGGCCAGGGTTGGAAGTCCATCGCGGGTGACCTGCCGAAGGGCCAGGTCGTGCGCACGATCACGGAGGACGTGAAGAACGCCGACGTGCTCTACCTGGGCACCGAGACTGGTCTCTACGTGAGCACCAACCGGGGCGGACACTGGGAGCGGGTGAAGGGAAACCTTCCGACGGTGCCGATCTATGAGATCACGCTGCATCCGCGCGAGAACGACATGATTCTCGCGACCCACGGCCGCGCGATCTGGGTCCTCGACGATCTCTCCCCGTTCCAGGAATTCGGGAAGTCGCAACAGGCCGACGCGTTCGTCTTCCCGGTCGAGCCGGGCGTCCAGTGGAGCCTCGCGGAAGACCGCATGCGCGAGTTCGAGGGCGACCGCCGCTTCCTCGGCGCCAATCCGAGCCCCGGCACCGCGATCACCTGGCGGCTCAAGACCAAGGCCGACAGCGCGCGGCTCGTGATCAAGGATGCGGGTGGCAACGTGATCCGCGAGTACAAGGGCGACGCCATGAAGAACCGGCTTGGCGCCGGCATCAACACCGTGCAGTGGGACCTCCGCGTGGAGCCGCTCCCCACCCCACCCGGTGGCGGCGAAGGGGGATTTTTCGGTCCGAGTCTCGATGGCCCCCAGGTCATCCCGGGAGACTATCGCGCCACGCTCGTGGTGAACGGCAAGGACGCTGGCGCGACCACGGTTACCGTGCGGGGCGATCCGGAGATCACGATCAGCGACGCCGACCGGAAGGCGCGGTTCGACGCGCTTACCGAAATCCACGCGCTGCATGGAAGACTGACCAAGGCCGTCGAGGTCGCGAAGGCGATGAACGACCAGCAGAACGGGCTCAAGACCGTGCTGGCCGACACTTCGAAGGTGCCGGCCAACATTCGCGCCGCGGTCGACTCGCTCAAGAAGGCGATGGAGCCCCTGCGCAGCAAGCTGGGGCTCTCGAGCGGCGAGCCGTTCACCTTCGATCCCGAGGTGTTCCGGAAGAACATCAACTTCAAGCTGGGCGGCGTGAAGGGCGGGCTCATGGGCGCCACGATGAAGCCGACCGAGACCCAGATGCGCCAGCTCGCGGACCTGCGCGAGGAAATTCCAGCGCTGGTGAACGAGGTGAACGCGATGGTCCCTCGGCACCAGGCCGTGATGAAGATGCTGGCGGACGCTGGGATCTATCCCGCAGCCGTGAAGGTCATCCCGAACTGAGTGCAGGAGACCTCGTTGGGGCCGGGCATTGCCCGGCCCACCTGCCCGTCTGCCCGCCCGCGCGCCACTACGACGCACTCCCCGCCAAATCGGCCGAATTTTCCCGGCACGCCCGGTGCATTTCCGCCTGCCAGAGTTGACCGGAAAGTCCGGTTGACCGAAACCACACACATGACACAGGGGATTTTCCTATGTGGGCTCTGACGACTAGCCGTCCCAACAATCAGCAGGTCGGCCTCAACCATTTCATGGACGAGGCGTTCAATGCTTGGCCATTCCGGGTTGAAAATGGCGCGACGCCGCTGCAGGGGATGCTGCCTGCGGTCGACGTGACCGAAGACGAGCAGGGGGTTCAAATCGTCGCGGAGATTCCGGGCTACAAGCCGGAGAGCGTGAAGGTCGCGATCGAGAATCGCGTGCTCACGATGAGCGGGGAGAAGGCAAACGGCTCATTCAAGCGGAGCTTCACCGTGCCTGCCGCTATTGACACCGACAGGATCGAGGCCAGCGTCGAGCACGGCGTGCTCACGGTGACGCTGCCGAAGGCGGAGCAGGCCAAGCCGCGGGAGATACCTGTCCAGGCGAAGTAACGACACGTCGAAGAGCGTTGAAGGGCGTCGTTCCGATATACGGCGCCCTTCGACCATCATCGACCCGCTCCCAGGCGCACCACCTCACGGATCAAATACGATCAATTCTGCCCGGTAATCAAACAAGCGAATCGCGTCGAGCGAAAATCGTCCCACCAACGCAACCGCTTCCAAAACCGTGATCTGCGTCTCGGCATACGTCTTGTATGCTAGCTAGATTAGCACGAATCGCGGATCAAAAGTCGCAATGCAGCTCGAGGCGGAATGAGAATCAGGCACTCCGGCGCCCTGATAGTGTGCACCCTCATGCTCCTTGCGGGATGCAAGGAGGAAGCTCCTTCCGCTCCCGAGCCGCTGCCACCTCCGCCACCTCCATCAGCGTCCTCGGCCGTATCGAGCATCAGCGTGGTTGCCGGGAACCAGCAGGTCGGTCGCCGGGGTGCAGTGCTTCCGGTCGCCCCTGTGCTCCTGGTGAAGGACCAGTCGGGCCGCCCAGTCCAGGGCGCGACAGTCCGCTTCGACATCACCGGAGGTGGCGGGAAGGTCGACTCCGCGACCGCGATAACCGACTCCGCCGGCAGAGTCGTCGTAAAGGGCTGGACCCTCGGACCAGCTCCGGGACAGAACACACTCTCCGCGCGAGCTGGCTCCTCAGACCATACCTCCACGACGGTCGTCGCGACCGGACGGAATCCTGGCTGGACGATCCTCGTCTATATGGCGGCCGACAACAATCTCGCGCGTTTCGGCGTCGAGGACCTCGATGAGATGGAGCTCGCGCCGACGGATCCGGAAGTGCAGGTCGTGGTGCAGGCCGAGTTCAGCCCGGTCGACCTGCAGTATTCACCGTGCCCTTCGTGCCAGGCGCCACGCACGTTTCGATACCGGGTCCAGGGAACCGGTGACAGGCAAGTCGGCCCCGACGGCCCAGTCGAGGTCATCGGCAACCGGGACATGACGCAGGCGGCATCGCTTCGGGAATTTCTTGCCTGGGGCCGCGAGCAGTATCCGGCCGAGCGCTACGCCCTGATTCTCTGGAATCACGGAGGCGGCTACAAGGGACTCATCGAGGACAAGACCAGCGCAGGCTCGGCGTGGATGCCGCTGACGACGCTCCGCCAGGGACTCACCGGCGGCCCGCCGCTCGACGTCATCGATTTCGACATGTGCCTCATGGGATCGGCGGACGTGCTCGAGCTGATCCGGGGAACCGCGCGTGTCGTCGTCTTCTCCCAGGACGTGGAGCCCGGCACCGGAAACCCGTATGCCGAGATCATCCGCGCGGTGCAGGTCGATCCTTCCGCGTCGCCGCAGGCGGTGGCGTCTCGCTGGGTCGAGGCCTTCTACGACTCGTACGAAGGCAACCGGAGCCAGACGACGAAGTCCGCGTTCGACATGTCGCAGTATGAGCATTTCAGCACCGCCTGGCGCGCGGTCGGGACGACGCTCGCCAACACGATGTCGGCAAGTCGCGTCCTCCTCGGCATGGCAAGCCAGAAGAGCCAGAAATTCGCCCTGCCACAGCTCAAGGACGTGGTCAACTGGTCCGACTCGATGGCGGTGCGGACCGGGGATCTCACCCTGCGCGCGCAGCTCGCCGCACTGAGGTCGGCGGCAACCGCGCCGGGATTCCGCATCGCGATGCGGAACCGGAATGGCACCGATCCGAGCTCGCCCTGGGTGCGACGCGCGAACGGACTCAGCGTGCTGCTCCCGAGTGGATCGGCGTTCGACGCCATGCCCAGCGAAGGGCCGGCCAGCTTCCAGGCCTACCAGCAAATGCTGCCCGACCACCCCTGGACACGAATGCTCGCGGCGCACCTCGCCGGCGCGCCGGTCAAGGGATATCGCGACTTGGCACCGCACCGCTACGAGACCTACCTGGTGTGGGATACGGCCGCGGCGCGGCGCGGCGTCGATGTCGACCTCTGGGTGCTCGAGCCCGACGGGAACCTCTACGTGCCGTGGCTCGGCGTGATTTCGCCCAACGGAACGATGAGCGGCGATTCCCACGACAGCGACGGGTACTTCGAAGGGTACGCGATGAACCGGTTCGTCCAGGCCGGGCGCTACAAGTTCTACGCCCATCTGTACTCGGATACCAGCAACGTGGGGACCCGGGTCGATCTGGTTTATCGCACCAATCCCCTGCTGCAATTCCGCTCGGTCTACTCGCCGGACTATCCCGGCGTCTCGAAGAGGAAGCCGATGCTCAAGGATGCCACCGCCACGTTCGCACGAATCGAGGCGGGCGAGTATTCGGACGTGCGTTACCTGGCCTACTGGGATGTGGCGCCGAGCGGATCGCTGGATGCGTCGCCGTCGCTCGCGTTGGACACCAGGCCCTCGCTGAGATCGGAGATCGAGATCACGCCGGAGCAGGTCCGCACGGTGCTGGCGCGAGTAGCGGAGAGGAAGGTCTCGCAGGTCTCCAAGCCCTCAACGGCCTCAAAAGCCTTGCGCAACGGCCCGGAGCCCTTGAGACGATGAGACGATGAGACCTTGGCGCCCTCACGACTCCGATGGCAGCCCGGCCCCGGTCCAGGCCGAGAATCCGCCGACGAGATTGGCCACCTGACGCCGCCCGCGCGACAGAAGCACGCTCGCGGCAATTGACGATCGCGATCCGCTCTGACACTGCACCACGATCGGTCCCGCCTTCGGGACCTCATCCAGGCGATCGAGCAGCTCCGGCAACGGGATCAGCGTCGCGCCTGGGATCCGTCCATCGCGCCACTCGGCCAGGCCGCGGACATCGAGCAGGAAGGCGCCGTGGGGGTCAGCGGCGAAGTCCCGCACGTCGATTTGCGGCACCGTGCCGAGAGATCCCTGGTCATGCGCCCACATCTTCACCGCTTCCGGTCCCGCGTAGCCGGCGACCCGATCGAGGCCGATGAACGTGAGCTGGCGGAGCACCTGCGCGAGACCGCGGCCCTCGCCATCCACGATCAGGTAGAGGTCACGATCGTAAGGAAGCACCGCCCCTCCATACGTCGCGAAGCTTCGGTTGAGCGGGATGTTGAGCGTGCCCGGGATGTGCGCCGCGGCGAACGCCGCCGCTGATCGGGTATCGACCACGACCGCTCCCTCCCGGATGAGGGCGGGGAGCCGGTTTTCCGCGATCCGCTCCGGCGCGCTCACGCGCCCGAGGATGGGGGGGCCGTCCCGATTGAGCCGCTTCATCACCGCGAAGTAGCGCGGCGGCTCGGGCTGCCCGTCGAGAACGTGCTGGACAAAGCTGGTCTCGTCACCGATGCCGAAGGCCCAGTTGACCCGGCGCTCGTACCCGATCGTCGACTGCGGCACCGCGCCGATTCCCTTTCCGCACGCGGAACCCGCGCCGTGCGCGGGCCACACCTGGAGATGATCGGGAAGCGACTTGAACTGCTGCAGGCTGGCAAAGAGCGTTCTCGCCGCGGAGTCGCTCGATCCGATGACGCGCACCGCCTTCTCGAGCAGGTCGGGACGGCCCACGTCGCCTACGAACACGAAGTCCCCGGTGAGGACGCCCATCGGATCGTCCGCCGCGGCGCCATCGGTGACGAAGAAGCTCAGGTGTTCCGGCGTATGGCCGGGCGTGGGAAGCGGCTCCAGCCTGATGTTCCCGACCGCGATCTTCTCGCCGCCCTTGAGCGACACCACGCGCGGATCATCGCGGAACCCGTAACGCCATTCCGGCGGTCCGGTATCCGACAGGTACATCCGCGCGCCGGTGCGGTCCGCGAGCTCCCGAGTGCCCGAAAGGAAGTCGGCATGGATGTGGGTTTCCGCCACGCCGATGATCCGCATCCGCTCGGATTCCGCGGCGGCGATGTACTGGTCCGCGTCGCGGTTGGGGTCGACGACGAAGGCGTCGCCGGTGGCCTGGCAACCGATCAGGTAACTGGCCTGGGCCAGCGGATCGTCGTAGAAGCGGCGAAAAAGCATGGCAGTGAAAGTAACGTCGGATGCGGCGGTTAAGGCGGTTAAGGCGGTTAAGGCGGTTGAGGTTTTCAGGAGCCAGGGCGGATGCCAACCGCCCAACCGCCCAACCGCCCTAACCGCCCACCGTCCTAGCGCCTCACCAGAACAAGCACTCCCATCACCAGCATCAGCACCGCGAACGCCTTCCTGAGCCGGGTCGCGTCCACTCTCTGGGCCATTCTCGACCCCACGATCACGCCGATGAGGGCGAGCGCCGTGAAGATCACGATCAGCATCCAGTCGAGATGGACCCGCCCCAGGTAGCCCGCGAGTCCCGCCGCGCACGACACCGTGATGAGCGCGAGCGAGGTCCCCACCGCGTGCTTCATGTCGAGTCCCGCGAGCAGCGTGAGTGCGGGGACGTACAGGAATCCGCCTCCGATGCCGACGAGTCCGGTGAGCAGTCCCACGCCGGCACCGATGCTCATGAGGAATGGCAGTGGCCGCGACGGTGCCGGGCCCGGTCCCTGTTCCACGCCGACCGAGTGGAACATCCGGACCGCCGCGACCAGGAGGATGACGGCGAAGATCGCGAGCTGGATCCGGCTGTCCATGAGGAGGGCGAGGCGCGATCCGATCAGCGACCCGGCTGCCGCAGACGGGCCGAACACCACCGCCGCGCGCGCGTTCACGTTGCCCGCGCGATAATGCCGGACCACGCCGACCAGGCTGGTGAGTCCGACCACGACGAGACTGGTCGGCACCGCCGATTTCACCGGCACGCCCAGTATGTAAACGAGAATGGGAACGCTGAGGATCGCGCCGCCGCCGCCCAGCAGGCCGAGCGTGACGCCGATGAGGACGCCGAGGGCGTAGCCCAGCGCGGTCACTCGGGAGCCGGGCTCGCCGTCCGCTGGATGGCCGCGCCGAGGATGCGAAGCTCGAAGGGCTTCTCGAGGATCACCAGACCGGTGCGCTCCCGAAAGGCGCGCACCTCGTTGGTGCCGGCGTCACCGGTGATGAGGACGAACCGTTTCGCGAGGCCCGGGTTCGCCGACGCCACCTGGTCGTAGATCTCGAGGCCCGACCTTCCCGGGACCCGGAGGTCGCAGATCACCAGGTCCCATTCCTCGGCGAGGACCCGCAGAGCGCCCGCGGTGCCGTCGCCCGCCTCTTCCACGTGCCAGCCGAAGCGCTCGAGGTAGCGGCGTATCGAGAGTCGCACTGCATGATCGTCTTCGATGAGGAGCGCGGTGCGACCTTCGCCGCCGGGCGCGGGCTCGCTGTCGAAATCGTCTTCCATCAGGTCGCGGTCGATCCTCCGCCGCTCGAGGAATGGAAGCGCCACGATGAACCGCGCCCCGCCACCTTCCCAGTCGGGGACATTCTCGCCCACCAGCGTGCCGCGATGGCGCCGAATGATCGTCTGGGAGACCGACAGCCCGAGGCCGGTGCCTTCACCCGCTCCCTTGGTGGTGAAGAACGGCTCGAAGATCCGGTCGAGGTGCCCGGGCGGAATGCCGGGACCGTTGTCCTGCACCACGAACTCGAGCAGCCGGCCGCGCACCCGCGTGGTGAGGGACACCGTGCCGCCGCGCGGCGTCGCCTGGAACGCATTCTGGAGCAGGTTGGTGAGAACCTGCTCGAGCCCGGCGGTATCGCCATCGACCGACGGCAGGTTGCGGTCGACCGTGTTGACGAAGTGGATCCCGTGCCGCTCGGCTTCGCGCTGGAAGATCGGGAGCACCCGCGCGATCACCGCCTCGGAGTCGATCCTCTCCACCACGCGCGGGACCGCGCGGACCTCGTCGAGCAGTCCGCGGACCAGCTTCCGGCTCCGACGTGCCTGCTGCTGGATGACGAGCAGCGCCTCCCGCTGCTCGGCCGAAGGATCGGCCCGCAGCAGATCCTGCGCGAACGCGAGCACCGCCGTCAGCGGGTTGTTGAGCTCGTGGACCACCTCGGCGAGGCGTCGCCCCGCGTCGGCCAGGCGTTCGTTCTGGTCCCCTGGAGCGGGGAGGGGGGAGCCGGGAGCCGGTGACGGGGATCCCGAAGTCGACGCACGGCGAAGGAGCCAGATCGCCGTGAGAATGGCGCCCGCGAGGGCGCCCAGTATGAAGCCGAGCATGAGCTACAAAGGTAGCGTCTCCCGGCTCACCGCTCACGGCTCACGTCTTAGGGAAGTTTCCAGATCTCGACCTTGTTCTCGGTGAAGAGTGGAATCGCCAGGCGCCGCCCGGCGGCATCAAGGCCGATATCGGCGGGTGACGGCACGCCCGTGATCACCTTCTTGACTCCGTTTTCCCCGATCTCCGACACCGACGAGTCGGCCCACGACGACACCAGGATCCTGCCATCGAGAATCACCACGCCATCCTGCTGGCCTGGTCCGAGGCCCATCGGGATCGCGCCGCTGCCTTCCTTGGCCATGAAAATCGTGGTGCCCCCAAAGGGCACCATGATGACCCGCTTCTGCTGGTCATCGTAGGCAATACCGTTTGGTCCCTGCAGGTGCGCGCCCTCCGCGGAGACGGTGATCGTCCGTCCTTTGACCCGGAAGATCCGGTCCGGGCCCGGATGTGTCATGCTGTCCGCGATGATGATGCCGGTATCGGTGAGCAGCAGGGACGAGTCCGGGATCGCCGCCACGTCATTGAGGAAGAGCGCACGCTTGCCGAAATCGATCGTGACGACCGGCGCGCCCGTCTTCCGGTTGAAGCCCCGGAGCACCGAGATATCGGCGACCCAGAGCGTGTCCCCGGTGATCGTGAGACCCTTGGGCGCGTCCAGCTTCGCTCCACCCCGCCCTCCCTTGATGAAGTGAAGCGAGTCGATCACGCCATCGTCGGTCAGCCGGCTGATGAATCCGTTGCCGTCCTTGGCCGAGGGCGAGCCGTTGATGTTGCTGACGAACCAGACCCGCTGGTCGCTGTCGTAGGCCACCGACTCGGGTGTGGAGAAACCTTCCACGGTTGCCACCCTTTGCGGAGTGGTCGCGATCGGCACCACAGTGGTGGTATCAACAGCCGGCGTCCGCTCCCCTCCGCCGCAGGCCAGGAGAAGGGCTGTCAGTGTCAGAAGTGATGTGCGCATCACGAATCCTTTACCCCGTGCTCTGTGCTCTCTGCTCCGTGCTCTCAGTCGAGGTGCATCCGCCGGACCCACTCATCGAAACGAGGATCACTTCGTATTGGATCCAGCAGCGGTTCCACCTTGAGATACGTTAACCAACCCCGCCGCTCCTGGTACCCTTTCTCCAGCCACGCGAAGGCGGCATCCGCATCACCGCGGGCCGCATGTACCATCGCATACGCCACCGGCGACACGTAACGTTCCCCCGCCATCCGGTCCAGCTCGGCGAGCGCCGTCAGCGCGCCTTCGGGAAGGCCCGCGCGGGCGTGGGTCGCGCCAACGCCCGCCACCGCGTATGCCATGTCCGGCGCGAACTGGAGCGCTTCCTGGAACGAGGCCAGGGCTTCGTCGTAGAGTCCCTTCTCGAGGTACGCCAGGCCAAGGACCCGATGGGTCTCCTCGGAGGTCGGGTCGAGGGCCACGGTGCGGCGGAGGGAGGCGATCGCTGCCTCGGGTTGCCGGTCCATGATGTGGAGCCAGGCCAGGGTTCGCCGGATCGACACCGACGAGGGGTCGAGCTCCACCGAGAGTCTCCCCTGGGCCAGCGCTTCGTCCACCCGACCCATCGCAACCAACAGCCAGGCATACCACTGCCGCGCCACGCTGTACCGGGGGTCGAGGTCGATCGCGCGTCGGAACTCCCGCTCCGCCTGCACCCAGTCCCAGTCGTAGATGAACGTCACCCAGCCGAGCGACGTGTGGGCCTCGGCCAGTGAGGGATCCAGCTCGATGGCTTTCCTCGCTTCGATCTTCGCCCGTTCCATCCCTTCGCGCACCGGGACGCCACGGTAATCGAGCAGCAGGGCATAACAGTCGGAGAGACCACTGTAGGCCGGGGCGTAGCTCGGATCCTCCGCGATTGCCTGCTCGAAGTACCGGATTCCCTCGATGATGCCCTCGCGCCCACGGCGGTTCCACGCGTGGCGGCCGCGAAGGTACAGGTGCCACGCCTTCGGGTTGGAGGTGTAACGCCTGGGGACCGGGTCTCCGAGGTCCCCGAGAAGGGTGCCGCGAAGGGTATCGACGATCGTAGTGGTGATCTCGTCCTGGAGCCGGAAGACATCGTGGGTGTCACGGTCCCAGCGTTGGGACCAGAGCAGCCTGCCGTCGAGAGCGTTGGTGAGCTGTCCGGTGATCCGCACCCGGGATCCGGAGCGCCGGATCACGCCTTCCAGCAGGAACATCGCGCCCAGGGCAGCGCCGATTTCCCGCACGTCGCCGGTTCGTCCCTTGAAGGCGAAAGTCGAGGTGCGGGAGGCGACGTGCAGGCCGTCCACCTGGGCCAGCGCGTTGATCAGCTCCTCGGTGAGTCCGTCACTCAGGTACTCGTCCTCCGGGTCGGGGCTCGCGTTCACGAACGGCAGCACGGCGATGGCCCGCACGTCGCGAATCGGCAGCACCGACGCGCCAGACACCGGTTCGGGGACGGCCTTGGTGAGGGCTTCGGCGAATTCGGTCGCGGTGGCAAAGCGCAGATCCGGCTCCTTGGCGAGCGCCTTGAGGATCGCCCATTCGACCGCGGGCGGGATGGTCGCGCGGATCCGGACCAGGGGTGCGGGGACTTCGCTGATGTGGCGCGCGAGTGTGGCGCGCACCGATCCGCCGGAGAATGGTGGCGAACCAGTCAGCATCTCGTAGGCGAGGCAGGCCAGGCTGTACTGGTCGCTGCGGCCGTCGACGACGTCGCCCGCCGCCTGTTCGGGCGACATGTATGCCGGCGTGCCGATGACCATGCCCGCGCCGGTGATCGGCGTGCTCTCCCCTTTGCCCTTTCCGCCGCCGAAGGCCCGCGCGATGCCGAAGTCCGCGACGATAGGGTGGCCGTCGGCGAGGAGGATGTTCTCGGGCTTGATGTCTCGATGCACGACTTCCTGGCGATGGGCATAGTCGAGCGCCGAGGCGATGGCTGCGGTGATGCGAAGCGCTTCGTCGATCGGGAGCCGTCCCTGCCGGGTGATGCGGTCGCGAAGGGATTCGCAGCCCAGGTACGGCATTGCGAACCAGAGGAAGCCGTCCCGCTCGCCCGAGTCGTGGATTGGGAGGATGTGGGGATGGACCAGCCGCGATGCGATGCGGATTTCCTGCAGGAACCGGCGGGGAAGCTCGCTCGTCGGTCCCATGGTCGGGTGCAGCACCTTGAGCGCGACGACGCGATCATGGCGCAAGTCGCGCGCCTCGTAGACGGTCGCCATCCCGCCGGTCCCGATCTCCTCACCGACCTGATAGTCGGCGGCGAGGGCGGAACGGAAGCGCGCGAGAAGCTCAGGAGCGAGGGACACGGTCAGGGCGGTTGGGCGGTTGGGACGGTTGAACCTACCGATCTCGACTCATCCCGCAACACCGCATAGTATCAACTGTCCTGATCGTCCTGACCGACCATGATGATGCTTCATGATCCCGCGGTCCTGGCCTCGCTGACAGAACGACTCAACCGGCTCACTCCGGCTTCCCAGCGTCAGTGGGGGCAGATGACCGTCGACCAGATGCTCTGGCATCTGAACGAAGGATTCGAGATGGGACTGGGCCGTCGCACCATTTCGAAGATGAACGTACCGATTCCGCGCTTCCTGATCCGGTTCTTCGTCTTCAACCTGCCGTGGCCCAAGGGGAAGACCCGTACCCATCCAGATCTCGAGGCCAAAGCCACTTATGATTTCAGCGCCGAGCGGATGCGAACCATTGCCTTGTTGCGGGAGATCGCGCAGAAGCCGCTGGGTAGCTCCTGGCCCGACAGTTATGCGATCGGGCCAATGTCAGGGAAGGATTGGAGCCGCTTGGGTGCGATCCACGTGGACCATCATCTCAAGCAGTTCGGGGAATAACTGCCTCAACCGACCTGCTGGTAGATCTCCCCTCCGCTCTTCCGGAACTCCTGCGATTTCTCCCGCATGCCGGCCCGCAGCGCATCGACATCAGTCAGGTTGTGATTCGCGGCATAGTCCCGAACCTGCTGCGTCAACTCCATTGAGCAGAACTTCGGTCCACACATCGAGCAG
>DATEOL010000024.1:0-3777 GCA_035274025.1 Gemmatimonadales bacterium
ATTCACTTTCTCCGTTCCTGTCGAGGTCGAGCGCGAGCCGGAGGAATCCGATGAGCCGCCCTTCTGGGAGCAGTTGCCCTGGGAATCCGAGCCCGAAGGCGAGGAGGAGCTGCCGGAAACCCCGATGCGCCTGCCCGAATGATCCCAAGGATCTGAATCCCGCGGTGAACCTCTAATAGTCTCTCCGATTCGTCGCCCGAAAGTCTTCCCTTCACCACGTTGGTAGAGTCCTCGCCCAGGGAGTGCGGGTGGAGCGTGTCCATGTGGTTCTGGCGGGTCTGCCCCGGATGCTCGCCGAGATCGTCCGGCGAGTGCTCGGCGAAGCTCAGGACCTCGATGTCGTCGACCTGTCCCTCTCGTCCGACGGACTGGCCGACTCGCTCGCGTATCACGAAGCCGATGTCCTGGTCACCGGGCTCCGTCCCAACCAGAGCATCGAGCGCTTCGCGTCCCTGCTCCGCTCCCATCCCTCGCTGCGAATCTTTGCTCTCGAGGGCGACGGCCGCCGCGCGATTCTCTACGAGCTGCAGCCGCACACGGTGCCGCTCGGGGACGTGTCACCCGAAGGTCTCATCGACGCCATCCGGTCCACCGTTCGCGTGCGCAATGGCTGATGCTCGACCTGCTCGACGTCCTGATCCGCGACGTGCTCCTGGCGGCCAACATCCCCGGACTCACCACCCCGGCGCAGATTCGCTTCCAGCCGCCCAACGGCGACATGCGGACCGACGTCACCAACCTCGGCCAGTCGGCCCTGTGCGTGTACCTCGTCGACCTGCGGGAGAATCGCCGGCTCCGGTCCAACGAGCGGATACCCCGCCCGCTCAACGGCGACATGTCGGTGGAGCCCGCGCCGCCCCGGGTGGATTGTCACTACCTCATCAGCGCCTGGAGCGCGACCCAGCCGGCGCCCGGCGTCGAGCCGCTCATGGAGGAGCACCTGCTCCTCTATCGCACCGCCGCCGCGCTGATGCAGGCGATCGAGATGGGTCCGGCGCGCCAGTATCTGCCCGGTACCCCGAAGCGGCTCGCCTGGCCGGTCCGGTTCCGCAACGACGTCTTCCCGACCGCCGTGCTTCCGTCCGAGGGGTTCGCCAAGCTCTCCGAGTTCTGGACCACGATGGGCCAGAACTCGCCCTGGAAGCCGGTGATCTACTGCGTCATCACCGTGCCGGTCGAGCTGCTGGTGGAGATCCAGGGACCGATGGTCACCACGACGATCACGGATCACCGGATCCTGGACCCGGAGAGCCTCTCAGTGGGGGGTGACGTGTGGCTCCAGATCGGCGGGCATGTACTCGACATGGCCAACCCGCTCACGCCGGTGCCGCTGGCCCGCGCGTGGGTGGTCATCGAGGAGCCCGGTGGCCGCGTCCTCGCGCGCACCGCGAGCGACGCCAACGGGCGCTTCATCTTCACGCGGCTGCGGCAGGACACCTATCGCCTGCGCGCGGGCGTGGTGGGACGCGGCACCCAGGACCGCCTGGTCGATGTGCCGAGTCCGAGCGGCGAATACGACCTGCAATTCCCCTGAACGACTCCGGCAAGGAGTGAGCGATGGCAGTTCAGACCACGTATCCGGGTGTCTATATCGACGAGTTCGCTCCCGGCGCGCCCATCGAGGGCGTGGGAACGAGCACCGCGGCCTTCATCGGGCTCGCGGCGGAAGGCGAGTACGATCACCCGCTCAAGCTGACCAGCTGGGACCAGTTCCTCGCCGAGTTCGGCGCCCTGCCGGTGCCGGGGTTCTACCTCTGGTACGCGGTCCGCGGCTTCTTCGAGAACGGCGGCCAGGTCTGCTACGTCGTCCGGGCGAGCAACGGCACCTACGACGAATGGGACTTCCCGGTCCGCGGGACCGCGGGCGGGACCGCGCTGCATGCCCGGGCACGGCAACCGGGCGTCAGCGGCATCACGCTCAATGTGAATGCCCTGAACGTGATGCCCGCCGGCGCGGTCGCCTACCAGCCGAGCGGCCAGGTGGGTACCGTGGTCAACCTGCGGGAGATCACGCTGGGCGCGGGTGAAGGGGCCCAGTTCCGGCCCGCCGACATGATCACCCTCGGCGGCAGTGCCACGCCCGTGGCGATCGTCCGGGTGAGCGGCGACACCCTGCGGCTGGCGGCCGATCCCTCTCCCGCCGCGGCCGTCAACGACCGGGTGATCCTTGCTCCCTTTGCGGCCGGCGGTCGCACCCTGCGGCTCGATGGCCTGCCGAATCCTCTTCCGGTCAACAGCCTCGTGCCGGGCAGCATCCTCACGGTCGACGCGACGGGACAGGCCTCGGGCGGAATCGACACCCAGGTCGTCGACGCGGTGCAGGCCGAGTTCCTCGGCGGCGGCACCGTCACCTATCGCGTCACCTTCCGTGAAGGCCTGCGCAGCGGATTCAGCCTCGACCCCAACGACGCGCAAGTCACCCTGCAGTCGGAGGAGTTCTCGATCGATGTGACCCTGGGTGCCGTCACCACCACGTACGACAACCTGGGATTCGACCCGATCCATCCGCGCTACGTCCTCCGGGTGCTGCGGGCCGATGGCGCGCGGCTCATCGAGGTCACCCGTCCCGATCCGCCTCCGCCCCTTCGCCCGCCGGACAACCTCCCCGCCGCGGGCGCGCCGACGCAGACCAGCACCGGAACCGCGGAGGACCTCACCACGTTCGGCGACCAGGACCTGATCGACGCGCTCGACACGCTCCGTGAGATCGACGACGTCAACATGGTCTCGATTCCCGACTGCATGGCGGGTCTTCCCGGAGTGACCGCCGCGAACGTCCAGCAGGCCATCATCACGCACTGCGAGCAGATGGCCGATCGCTTCGCGGTCCTCGACGCCCTGGCGCCGGTCGCGGGGCAGCCACTCTTCGGCACCGGCAGCGTCGACGAACAGCGCAACGGTCTCGACACCGAGCGGGGATATGCGGCGCTCTACTACCCCTGGCTGCAGGTGCGCCCGGCCGGTCGCGGCGATCCGGTGCTGGTGCCTCCCTCCGGCCACGTCTGCGGCATCTTCGCGCGGAGCGACAACTCCAAGGGAGTCCACAAGGCGCCCGCCAACGAGCTGGTGAATGGGGCCCTCGGGGTCCAGCGCCAGATGAGCGACGTGGACCAGGGCCAGCTCAACATCCGCGGCGTCAACGTGCTCCGGGTGTTCGGCGGCGGGGGACGGGTGACGCTCTGGGGCGCGCGCACCACCGCGACCAATCGCAACTGGCAGTACGTGAACGTGCGCCGGCTCTTCCTCTACTGCGAGGAATCGATCCAGGAAGGCATCCGCTGGGCCGTGTTCGAGCCCAACAACCAGGCGCTGTGGAAGAAGCTCAAGCGCACGCTGACCGACTTCCTCACCGTGGCCTGGCGCGACGGCGCGCTGTTCGGCGCCAAGGCGGAAGAGGCCTTCTACGTGCGCATCGACGAACAGCTCAACCCGTTCTCGGAGCAACAGCTCGGCCGCCTGCACATCGAGATCGGCGTGCGGCCCAGCTACCCGGCCGAGTTCATCGTCGTTCGCATCGGCATCTGGGACGGCGGCTCCGACGTCAGCGAGTCCTGAGTCCCATCCACGCAGCAGGAGCACAGCCATGGCCATCAAGGATCCGTATCTCAACTTCAACTTCCTCGTGGAGATCGACGGCATCACGCGCGCCGCCTTCCACGAGGCGAGCGGGCTCGACGCTTCCATCGACGTGATCGAGCACCGCGAGGGCGGCGAGAACATCACGACGCGCAAGTACCCGGGGCAGGTCAAGTTCGCCAACATCAGCCTGAAGTGGGG
>DATEOL010000025.1:0-17355 GCA_035274025.1 Gemmatimonadales bacterium
CCGCTCGCTCATCTCCGCCATCCCGGCCTCCGCCTCCTCCGCCGCGATAAACGCGTCGCTCTGCTGATTCTGCCGCGCGGCGAAATCCCGCACCTCCTGGGTGATCTTCATCGAGCAGAACTTGGGGCCGCACATCGAGCAGAAGTGCGCCACCTTGGCGCCTTCCGCCGGCAGCGTCTGGTCGTGATAGGCGCGCGCAGTGACCGGGTCGAGCGCGAGGTTGAATTGATCCTCCCAGCGGAACTCGAACCGCGCCCGTGAAAGCGCATCATCCCAGGTCCGCGCGCGCGGATGTCCCTTGGCCAGGTCCGCCGCGTGCGCGGCGATCTTGTACGCGATCACTCCCGCCTTCACGTCGTCCCGGTCCGGGAGTCCCAGGTGTTCCTTCGGCGTGACGTAGCAGAGCAGTGCCGTGCCATACCAGCCGATCATCGCGGCGCCGATTGCGCTCGTGATGTGGTCATACCCCGGCGCGATGTCGGTGGTGAGCGGTCCCAGGGTGTAGAACGGCGCCTCGCCGCACCAGTCGAGCTGCTTCTCCATGTTCTCCTTGATGAGATGCATGGGGATGTGGCCCGGCCCCTCGTTCATCACCTGCACATCGTACTCCCACGCCAGCTTCGTCAGCTCACCCTGGGTCTTGAGCTCGGCGAATTGCGCCTCGTCGTTGGCGTCCGCGATCGAGCCCGGACGGAGGCCGTCACCCAGCGAGTACGAGACATCGTACCCCCGCATGATCTCGCAGAGCTCGCGAAAGTTGGTGTAGAGGAAACTCTGCTTGTGGTGCGCGAGACACCACTTGGCGATGATGCTGCCGCCTCGCGAGACGATGCCGGTGACCCGGTTCGCCGTGAGCGGGATGAACTGGAGCAGCACGCCCGCATGCACCGTGAAATAGTCGACGCCCTGCTCGCACTGCTCGATGATGGTGTCACGGTAGATCTCCCACGTCAGGTCCTCGGCGATGCCGCCGACCTTCTCGAGGGCCTGGTAGATCGGCACGGTGCCGATCGGCACCGGCGAATTGCGGAGGATCCACTCCCGGGTCTGGTGGATGTCGCGGCCGGTCGAGAGGTCCATCACGGTGTCGGCGCCCCAGAGCGTCGCCCAGCGAAGCTTGGCCACTTCCTCATCGATGTTCGACGCCACGATCGAGTTGCCGATGTTGGCGTTGATCTTCACGTGGAAGTTGCGGCCGATGATCATCGGCTCGAGCTCGGGATGCCTGATGTTCGCCGGAATGATCGCGCGGCCGCGGGCGACTTCGGTGCGCACAAACTCCGGATCCATCCCCTCCCGGAGGGCGACGTACTCCATCTCCGGCGTGATCTCGCCGCGCCGCGCGTAATACAGTTGGGTGACACAACCGTCGGACCGGCTGACCGACTGACCGTCTGACCGCGCGTCAGCCAGCCATGGCCTCGACGACGGAATCCCGATCTTGGCGTCGTGGTCCTGGGCACCACTCGTGTCGTACACGCGGAGTGGTGGCGCACCCCCCGAAAGTGAAATTTCCCGCACCGGGACGCGAATCCCATGGCGGCCCTCGAGGTAGACCTTCTTCGAATTGGGGAATGCTTCAGAATAGGTGAGCATCTCCGCTCTCCCTTCGCCGGTATCAGCCGGATCAGGTTCCAAGGGTCCGTCTCAATCGGCCGCGCGCCCGTCGCCCGGCGATGCCCCTGGCGGTCCTTAAAGGTAGACGGTCAGAGGGTCAGACGGGCAGACGGGCGGACGGGCGGGGAGCGGCGAGCAACTTGCGGTCGACGAGCAGGACCGCTGTCACAGCCAACCAGTACACTGCGGTCAACACCAGGCCGAGTCGCGCCTGATCGGCTCCCTCCACCATCCGAAAGAAAAAGGACCCGCTCAGGGTGTTGTGCACCGCATGCCAGATGGCGGCCAGCAGCCACGCGCCACCGGAGCGGAAGAAGGCCCAGAGGACCATGAACTGGAACCCGGCGTTGGCGACCACACCGACCAGGGGTGGAAGCTCGCCTGCGAGCATCAGTGGCAGGTGCCAGAAAACTCGGATGGCCGCAATGATCAGGAAGGCCACCAGGAACCGGTGGCGGCCGAGCAGGCGTGGGGCCGCGAACGCGGTCCACCCCGCTTCCTCGCCGATGCCGATGAAGATGAAGATTCCGAGGAACTCGGCCGGCAGCCCGGTCCATCCCGACAGTTGGGCCCGCGTCGGCGATGGGGCGCCGAGGGCGGTATTCACCAGCACGGCCAGGACCATCAATCCGATCGGCGCCACGAACGCGAGGAGGTACCAGCGCGGCGCGGCGCGGACAGTCGTCAGCCTCCGCCACCAGTCGGACAGACCCGGCCGACCCAGGCAGGCCGAAACGATGGCCGCAGCGATGATGGGGCCGAGCGGGAGTTGGTCCGTGGTCGTCGAGCCCCGGAACAGTCCGATGATCTGCGCGATCCATCCGAATACGCAGGCGAGCACCGTGAAAGCGGTGAGCGGAAAGCGACGTATCGGGGCCAAAATGCCGGGCATTTGCATGCTCAGGAGAGGGTGCAGTGAAGGTACTCCCGATGGGCGCAGCTCACAGAGCTGGAAGCTCGACGGATTCCTGCTGCGTGCGCCCTCCGCGGCGGGTACCTTCCACCATGCGCCTCCGACTCCTCGGCTTGTCAGCGCTGGCCCTGGCCTGCGGCTGCCCTTCCGCTTCGCCGGAATCGCGCGAGTACCTCTACCTCTGGACCGGGTCCTCCGATTCGACCCAGCCCGATTTCCTGGCCGTGCTCGACGTGACCGAAGCGCCGCTCCGCTACGGCCGCCTCGTCACCACGGTGCCGGTGCCCGGGCTCAAGAACGGTCCCCATCATACCGAACACCAGATGCCGGCGGACCGGCGTCTCTTCGCCAACGGATTTGCCAGCGGCAAGACCTTCGTGTTCGACATGAGCGACCCTGCGGCGCCCCGGCTGGACGGACAGCTCGGCGAGGTTGGCGGCATGGTGCACCCGCACAGCTACCTGCGCCTGCCGAATGGAAACGTGCTCGCGACATTCCAGATGTGGCACGCCAGCGCGGGTGCGTTGCCGGGCGGCCTCGCCGAGCTCACGCCGCAGGGCAAGGTCGTGCGCTCCAGCTCGGCGAATCTCCCCGGCGTCGACAAGTTCATCCGGCCGTACTCCGCCGCCATCGTGCCGTCGCTCGACCGCGTCGTCGTGACGACGACCGACATGGTCGCGGACTATCCGGCATCGCGAACGATCGAGGTCTGGCGGCTCTCCGACCTCAAGCTCCTACACTCCTTCCCGCTTCCCGACGGTCCCCGGGGCGATGAGGGCCTCTACTCGGCGGAACCTCGCGTCCTGGCCGACGGTCGCACCGTGCTGGTCTCCACCTTCAACTGCGGCCTCTTCCTCCTCGAAGGACTGGAGACCGAGTCACCGTCCGCCCGGCTGGTCTCGTCGTTCCCCTGGGTGAAGGACAAGTACTGTGCGGTGCCCGTGATCGCGGGCAGCTACTACCTCGTGACCGTGCCCGCGTGGCACGCGGTGGTGAGCCTCGACATTTCCAACCCAGCCGCGCCGAAGGAAGTCAGCCGCGCCACCCTCGACACCTCGGATGTCCCCCACTGGATCTCGATTTCGCCCGATCATCGGCGGGTGGTGGTGACCGGCTACGGCACCTTGAAGCACCGCGTTGTGATGCTCAACTTCGACTCCAGCACTGGACAGCTCGAGATCAACCGGCGCTTTCGCGAGGTGGCCACGTGGAAGTCAGGCCTCCGGATGGACAACAAGACCTGGCCCCACGGCGGCAACGCACCGGGGGTCCCGCATGGCGCGGTCTTCAGCGGGCTGATCGAGGCGAAGAAGAACTGACAGACTCCCCATGGTCCTGCCAATTCTCATGGCTGCATTGATCGCCCAGCTTCCCGCACCCACGGGACCTCATCCGGTCGGAACCACGACCTTCCCCGTCACCGACGCCCGCCGCGGATCCAGCGCGGACGGCAGCGATACACCTCGGGTGATCATGGTGCACGCGTGGTATCCCGCCACGGCCGCGGGCGCCACGCGCGCTCCGTATCTCCGCGATGCAACGGCCATGGCGGAGCTGCGGAAACTGAATCCGGGTCTCGCGGGAAGGCTGCTCGTCGACGGTGTGACGACACCCGCGACGGTGGACGCGCCGGTCGCCAGCATGGGGGGCGGCATACCGGTCCTCATCTTCTCGCACGGATATCTCGCGCTCCCATCGGACTACACCGCGCTCATGGAAGATCTCGCGAGCCACGGCTACGCGATCTTCAGCATCACCCATCCCCATGAGACCGGGGCTACCTCGATCGGCGGAGGGCGAGTCGCCCTCGGATTCGGCCCGCGCGGGCTCAACGACGTGACCGGCGCCGTCATCAAGGAGTGGCACGACGAGGATTCGGTGTCGACCGCGGTCACCAGCGCGACCGATCGCGGGGCCGCGGAGCGTACCCTGCGTGAATTCCTGGCGCGGATTCCCAGGAGCGTTGAAGCGGTCGATCGCTGGGCCGAGGACATGCGAGTGACGGTCGATCGAGTGAGCGCGCTGGGCGCGCAGGGCAGCGGCGACCGTTTCGCCGGGAAGCTCGACCTCCGGAAGCTCGGCGCCTTCGGTCACTCCCTGGGCGGCGTCACCAGCGCGGCCTGGTGCGCCCGCGACGCGCGCTGTCGCGCGGCGATCAATCTCGATGGCTCACCCCAGTATGGCGACTTGATCGACAAGCCCGGCAGGTCACCCTTCCTGATGGTCTACGCCACGCGACCGGGACGCGTCGGCGTGAGCGACCTGATCTACGGTCGCTCCGATTCCGCGTGGCGGGCGGTGATCGCGGGCTCGCTCCACCTCAACTTCGGCGACTTCCAGTACCGCGACGGGACGCACCGCGTGGGTGACGCGCTGGGTGGGATCAGCGCCGAGCGGTCGACCACCATCGTGCACCGTGTGGTGCGAGAGTGGTTCGACCATTGGCTGGGTGGCAAGGAGTCCCCGCTCCTCGCCGGCTCGAAGGAGTTCGCTGAGCTCCAGATCGCGAGAATAGCCCCTGACCCATAGCCCGTCACCGGGAACTCCCGCATGAGTCGACGCGTTACATCTACGCAGTTGAACCATTTCGAGGAGTTCGCACCATGATGACCGCACGTTTCGACCCGACCAACAGCCGCCTGGCCAATGTCCGCGATTCGCTCGCGGAGCTGCATCGCGCGCTGCTCGACGTGGAGCGGCGCGACATGGAGCTGGAAACCGGCCGCCTCTCGCCCGGGGCGTACCTGCAGATGCTGCTCAACGATCCTCGCTTCGCGTGGCTCCGGCCGGTCGGCCGCATGGTCGCGACGCTGGATGAGACCATGCACGAGTCGCGGAAGCTGGGCACGGCCGTCGCCGACGACGAGGTGGAGAAGCTCTGCGACCAGGTAGCGGGGGTTCTCGCGATCCGCACCCGGCTCGAAGCGGGTTATCGCTATCGCGACCTGATGCAGCGCGACCCCGATGTGGTGATGGCGCACGCGGCCGTCGTCAATGCGTTGAAATCCGAGACTGCGCCGATCGCTGCGTAAGGAGTAAGCAGTGAGCAGTAAGGAGTGAGCAGTAAGGAGTGAGCAGTGAGCAGTAACAGCGAGGTATGTTATTCACTGCTCACTGCTTACTGCTTACTCTAGTCAGAAATCTGGACTAAGATTCACCTGTGCCGGGAGCGGCTCGCATCTCCGCGAGCGAAGGCGTTTCCCAATCGGCCCCCCGGCGGCGTACCTCAACAATGGGAGCTTGCCATGCACGAGATTTATCCCCGAGAAAGCGCCCTGGTCCTCATCGATCTCGCCAACGACTTCCTGTATCCGGGCGGCGTGATCGCGGACGCGGGCGGGCCCGAGTACCAGAAGCGGGCGCAGTCGATCATCCCGGTGCTGAAACGCCTGGTCGAGGCGGCGCGCGAGGCCGGCGTGCTGGTGGTCTACGCCACCGACGAGCATACGCCGGAGGACAGTGAGCTGGCGAAGTGGCCGCCCCACTCGATGAAGGGCACCGAGTGGTCCGAGGTGACCGAGGAGCTGAGGCCCCAGCCAGGCGACCTCGTGATCGGGAAGACGACCTATTCCCCGTTTGTCTCCACCGAGATCGACGCCGAGCTCAAGAAGCGCGGCATTCGCAGGCTGTACATCACCGGACTGCACACCGACTGCTGCGCTCGTCACACCTCGGGCGACGCGTTTCAGCGAGGCTACGACCTGGTGTGGGTGACTGACGGCCTGCAGGCCTTCAGCGATGAGGCTCACAGGACGGGACTGGAGTACTTCTCGGCGTGGTACGCGACCGACGCGACGCGTCAGTTGAAGACCGCCCAGGAAGTGGTCTCGGAATGGAGCACCGCGGGCGTGACGTAGCAGAGAAGCAGGGGCGAAACGAGAACGCCGCCATCAGTCGTGATGGCGGCGTTCTTTTTGAGACCCTGGAGACCTTGGAGACCTTAGAACCGGAACGACACCCCAGTCCCGAACGCCCACTCCACCTCGCCCAGTGGGGAAAAGAACTTGCTGCCCCGAATCTCGAGTCCCACACCGCTGCCATCCGCGCGGAAGGGGAAGACCCCGAACCCTCCACCGATGCCACCAACCATTCCACTGTTGGGACCGAGCGCGCCCGGCGCATAGGCCAGCACCGGACCCGCCGAGAGGCGCACCCGCGGGATCGGACGATAGAGCATGCGGAGATCGGCGCCGACGACCGACGAAGGAATGATGGTGGTCGAAGAACAGGGTACGCCTTCGACACACTCGGGGACCGCCTCCGAGCCGGTCCCGCTCGACATCCGTCCTTCAGCCTCGAAGCCGAACTTGTGATTGAACATTTGCGAGTAGGATCCGGCGATGCCGAATCCGGAGCCGCTGAAGCCGGTCGCGCCCAGGACCGAGACGCCGAGCCCAAGGGCCCACTGCGACTGCGGCCGGACTTGAGCCTGCGCAGCGGTGGAAACAACCGAAACAGCAAGGAGGGATGCCAGGAGAGTACGCATGGGGCACTCCATTCAACGAACCGACTGAGACTGACCGACTGCCTCAATCTACTGCTTGTCGCCCCAGTAGGTGCCCTGTACCGCGGATCCGCGGCCCCACCTGCCCTGCAGCTGCGCGCCGTCATTGGCGAGCGCGCCGGTGACGAAGAGTGTATCACCGGAGGTGTAGGCGAACTTGCCGAGCAGTGCGCCGTCATCGAGCGTCCACGAGCCCGTGCCCTTGCTGGCTTGTCCCGCGCGGCCGTCGTAGACGGTGAGAGTGTGATTCGGTCCCACGATCACGGTGTAGCTGTTCGATGGCGCGGCCGATCCCATCCCCCACTTGCCGATCCAGGTACCCTGAAATCCGAGCGAGGTGTCGAAGCTCGGTCCCAACCCATCGGAATCGCTTCCACCGCACGCGGACGCGAGCAGCAGGAGGGCGATGGACTTTGACCGGAATGCCGACACCCGAGATTCCCTGAAGGAAGATGGGGAACTCGAAGGGCAAGCACTGTTCCATGTGATCGCATGTCCGACCGGGGACGCGCATCTCCTTGCGGCGTCGGGGGCTACGGGGGACGGGCGACGGGCGACTACTTCAGCGCACTGGCGATTCGCGCCGCGATTCTCGCATTCTGTTCGAGCAGGGCCAGGTTGGCTTCGACGCTCTCCCCGCCACTGATCTCCGCGACCTGCTGGAGCAGGAATGGTGTCGTGGCCTTCCCGCGGATCCCCTCGCGCTCGGCGTTCGCCAGCGCCTGAGTGATCGCGGTTTCCATCCGATTCGCCGGCATCGCGACGCCCGCGGGCGCGGGTACCGTGACAAGGACGGCGGAGATGATGCCATTCCGCCAGGCTGCATCGGCGAGCTCGGCCACCTGCGCTGCATCCTCGACCCGGGTCTCGAGCTGAAGTCCGCTGGTCCGGGTGAAGAACGCGGGGAAGTCGCTCGTGCCCCATCCGGCGACGATGACGCCATGGGTCTCCAGCCACTCGAGTGTCGCGGGAAGGTCGAGAATTGCCTTGGCACCGGCGCATACCACGATCATCGGCGTGCGGGCCAGCTCGGGAAGGTCCGCCGACACATCCGTGTGATCGCCCCGGTGCACACCACCGATCCCGCCGGTCGAGAAGACGCGGATGCCGGCCATCTGCGCGATACGCATCGTCGCGGACACGGTCGTCGCGCCATCGGCGCGCTCGACGATCGCAACCGGAATATCCCGCCGCGTGAGCTTCCGCACCGAAGGTGAATGCGCGAGGTGCTCCAGCTCGACGGCATCGAGTCCGACGCGGATGCGACCGGACAGGACCGCGATGGTAGCCGGAATGGCACCCTCATCGCGCACCACCTGTTCCAGCCGCTTCGCGAGCTCGAGGTTGGCCGGCCATGGCAGACCATGCGCGATGACCGTCGACTCGAGCGCGACGACCGCGCGACAAGAGGCAACCGCGGCAGCGACTTCGGGAGCGACGTCGAGGTCAGTCACGATGATTCGTAGGGGCCGGGCACTGCCCGGCCCGCCCCTCAGCGAATCGGTGCCCGGGCTGCGCGCCCCGGAAACACCCCGCTCACGATCGTGCCGTCCTTCACCACCGGGACGCCGTTCACCAGGACATGCCGGAATCCGACCGCGGGCGTCGCGGGCGATTGATACGTCGCCTTGTCGATCACCGTGTTCGGATCGAAGACCGCGATGTCGGCGTCGGCGCCGACCTTGATGCGGCCCTTCCCCCTGAACTGCGGCGCGATCTTCTCCAGTCGCTGCGCCGGCATCAGCGCCATCTTGCGGATCGCCTCGGTCAGCGTGATCGCTTTCGCCTCGCGCACATAGTGTCCCAGCACCCGCGCGTAGGTCCCGCTCGATCGGGGGTGACCCTTGCCGCCCTCGATCCCGCCGTCACTCGCGATGGCGGTGAGCGGGCTCGCGATCGCCATCGCTTCCATCTCCGGGGTGTTCAGGAAGAGGATCGCGCCGCCGCCCTGCTCCCTGAACTTCTCGAAGGTCTCGCGAGTCATCCGCTCCCCGGTCTCCACCCACATGATCTTCTGGTACATGCTGTCGGGTGCGTTCACGAACCGGTCGAACAGGGCCGACTCGATGCGCGTCATGCCCGCGCTGTAGGGATACGCTTCCGTCGTGACGTCGAATCCGCGGGCCCGCGCCTCTTCGACCAGCTTGAGGGTCAGCGGGGTCTGCGCGAGGCTCATGCTGTTGAGGTGCACGATGTGGAGCGGCGCGCCCGTGATGGCCGCGGCACCGATCACCTCCATGAAGGACTCGACGCTGGAGCCGGGGTCGGTCGTGCCCCAGCTCCGGGTATGCACGAACACCGGCGCTTTCGCGGCGGCCGCGGCGCGGAAGGTCTCCAGCACTTCCCACTGCGAGGCCCCCGGTGTGTACTGCAGTCCCATCCCGACGCCCAGCCCGCCCTGGCGCAGCCCGGCCTTCACCCGCTCCACGATCGTCGCGATCTGCTCCGGTGTCGCGATGTCGTTGGCACCGGGCCCCGTGGGGAGGAACTGGCCCGGATCGTTGAACACCCGCGCGCGCGACTGGAGGTGACTCGACGTGACGCCGTAGTTGAGCAGCGACTTGCCGTCCCGCGCCGCGTACCACGCCGGCACATCCGCAGTCCCCGCTTCGAGCTCGAGCGCGGTCGTGACACCGTTCATGGCGTAGAGCCGGTAGCTCTCGTCGTTGTGACCGTGGGCGTGCATGTCGATGAAGCCGGGTGCAATCACCTGGCCACTCGCATCCAGCACCACGGTCCCGCGCAGGGCGGTCGGACTGATCGCCGCGATCTTTCCACCCCGGATCCCGACCCACCGAATCGCGTCGGTCCGCGATTCCGGGTCGATGAGCCGTCCGTTGGCCAGGACTACATCGTACTGGGCGAGGAGAAGTGTCAGGGCGAGGATCATCGGGCAACCGGCTCCAGGCGGTAGATGCGGCCGTTGGCTTCGTCGGTGAGGAAATACAGCAACCCGTCCGGTCCCTGCCGTACGTCACGCACTCGCTTATCGAACCCTTCCAGGATCCGCTCTTCGCGGGTGACTTTCGTGCCGTCGAGCTCGAGACGCGCGATCAGTCCGAACTTGAGCGAGCCCACGAAGAGGCTTCCCGTCCACCCCTCGTACTTCTCGCCGGTGTAGAACGCCATCCCGCTCGGCGCGATCGACGGATCCCAGTAGTGCACCGGCTGCTCCATGCCCTCCTTCGCCGTCCCCACGCCGATCCTGGCACCGGAGTAATCGCGGCCGTAGGTGATCACCGGCCAGCCGTAGTTCCGGCCCGCGAGCGGCGTGTTGACCTCGTCGCCGCCCATCGCACCGTGCTCCACGGTCCAGAGCTGTCCGGTGACCGGATGGATCGCCGCGCCCTGGGGGTTGCGATGACCGTACGACCAGATCTCCGGCTTCACATCGCTCCGGCCGACGAAGGGATTGTCCGGTGGCTGGCTCCCGTCGCGCATGAGCCGGACGACTTTTCCCTGGTGACGGGACAGGTCCTGGGCCCATTCGCCGCGGCGACGCTCGCCCAGCGTGACGAAGAGATGTCCATCGGGAGAAAACGCGAGTCGCGATCCAAAATGCGCGCCGCCCGGTGCCTTCGGCAGCTGGCGGAAGACGACGGTGGCCTCATCGATCCTGCCCTCCCCGAGCTTCGCCCGCGCCACCGCCGTGCCGTTCCCGCCTTCACCCGCCTCGGTGAACGTGAACCAGATCTGGCGGTTGGTCGCGAAATCGGGGTCCAGCACGACGTCGAGCAGGCCACCCTGCCCATCGGCGTCGATGGCCGGAAGGCCGGCAAGTGGTGCCCCCAGCGTGCCGTCCTTGTTCACGATGCGCATCCGGCCGTCGCGCTCGGTGACGAGGATCCGCTGGTCGGGAAGGAACGCCAGCGCCCACGGATGGGACAAACCACTCGCGACGGTCACGGCGCGAACCGGACCGGCACTGGTCCTGTACTGCGCATTCGATCCGCCGGCCGCTGAGCAGGCGGCTCCCAGGAGAAGAGGCGCGAGTCGCCGGAGCATGAGGAACCTCAGCTGTAACGCAGTCCGGGGTAAAGAAGGTTGACCGCCAAGAGGAATACGGGCTGGAAGACTTTGTCGAAGACCTGCCATGCGACGAAGATGCCGATGAGGCCGAGCCCCGCATTGCGCATCATGAATTCCTGGTAGCGCCGGGTCGCGCCCGCACTCAGGAAGAGCGGCAGCGCGGCGCTGCCGTCCAGGGGAGGAATCGGGAGCAGGTTGAGCGCGGCAAGCACGAGGTTGAGCGCGAACGACACGCTCAGGAAGAAGGCGACCGCGGGCCAGAGTCCCGATTCAACACCAGCCACGATGTGATCGAAGTTGATCGACTCCGGCGCGTGGAAGACGCCGGCCATGATGCCGATGCGGATCGCGATGGCCGCCAGCAGGACGAGGAGGAGATTCGCGCCGGGACCCGCGAGCGCCATCCAGGCCGCGCGGCGCGGATGCCTCATGGCCCACTGCGGATCGTACGGCGCGCTGGCGAACCCCATCGGCCAGCCCGAGAGCAACGCCGAGACGATCGGAAGCACCACCATGCCGATCGGCTCGCGCTTGATGTGGGCACGCGGGTCGAGCGAGACCTGCCCGCCGTGATACGCCGTGAGATCGCCCCCCAGCTTCGCCGCCCACGCGTGCGCGGCCTCGTGCACCGTGGTCGAGTAGAGGAAGACGAGGTAGTAGACGAATGCGCTGGCGAGATTGACGTTGGGCAAAGGTCGAAGAGGGTCGAAGAGAGTCGAACTGGGTCGAAGAGTGTCGTGAGTTTCAAGCTAAGTCCAACGACGCCCTTCGACTATCTTCGACTCTCTTCGACCCGCTTCGACCTCCCGTGCAGCGCGACCTCGTCCTCCGGTGGATAGAACAACTCGGCCGCCTCGTCGCCCGCCTGGTCGGACTGGGCGGCAAGGCCGAGCTGGGGGCCGCGCGCGACCAGGTGGCGGAAGCGACCGTCAACCTCCTCGGTCCCCTGTCCATCCTCGTGCCCCGGCTGGAGACCGCGAGCGCGGCCGAGCTGCTGGCTGATCCCGACCGGATCTTCGGCTATGCCCAGCTCCTCGACCTGGACGGTGCCATCTCCGAGGCGATGGGAGAGAAGGACGCCGCAGCCGAGTCACGCCGGCGCGCAGTGGAGTTTGCCCGGGAAGCCGTCACCCGGCTGGCGGAGCCTCGCAAGGAATGGGAACAGTGGATCGCGGAGCGCGTAGGACCATAGGACCATGTCACGCGCCTTCGTCTCCGAAGATTCTTCCGGTCCCGGTCCGGAGCAGCGCTACCGGCTGCCGCAACGGGACGACCCCGGGTTCGACGCCGCGGCGGCGCGGGCCCTGATCCAGGGCGCGCACGAGGGCGACACCGACGGCGCGGAGGAAGCGACCGGACATCGCTTCGGCGACCCCGCACTCGTTCCTTATGTATTGGAAATCCTGGAGACCGCGCGACGGGAGAAGAACGACCGGCTCGAGCAGCTGGCGGAGAGGTTCCTTCGACGGGCCGGAGCCATGTAGGGGCCGGGCATTGCCCGGTCCCTCATGCCATCAGTTCACCGTCCCCACCGGTGTTCCCTTGTCGGTACACCGCCCGCATGCGCCAGAATTAACATTCGCCTCATGGCGAACTCCTCCCCCGGAGCGAACATCCGCGACATGTGGCAGCGACTCTCCCCACTGCCCGGCGGAACCTGGCTCTTCAGCCGTCTCGTCGGCTTCATGGTCCCCTATACCGGCTCCATCGGCGCCCACGTCCGCGAGCTCGAGCCGGGCCGCTCGCGTGTCACCCTGCGCGACCGGCGCAAGGTCCGCAATCATCTCGACTCGATTCACGCGGTCGCCCTGGTGAACCTGGGTGAAGTCACCAGCGGACTCGCGATGATGACCGCGCTGCCTGCGGGCGTGCGCGGCATCGTGACGGCGCTGAGCATCGAATACCTGAAGAAGGCCCGGGGAACCCTGACGGCAGAGAGCGCCCCAACCGTCCCAACCGTCGCCTCAACCGTGTCAACCGTCGTCACCGCGGATATCAGGGACAGCGCCGGAGATACGGTCGCCCGCACCCACGTCACCTGGCGGCTGAGTCCGCCGGCATGAGGACCTTCGACACGGCGCTCACCCGGCACGCGGGGATCGAGGTCCCGGTCATCTGCGGCGCGATGTATCCCTGCAGCAATCCCGAGCTGGTCGCGGCGGTCTCCGACGCCGGTGGCATCGGCATCGTGCAGCCGATCTCCCTCACCTACGTGCACGGTCACGAGTATCGCGAGGGGTTGCGGCTCATCCGTCGCCTGACCTCGAAGCCGATCGGCATGAACGCGCTCATCGAGGCGTCGTCACGCAGCTATCACGAGCGCATGATCCGCTGGGTCAACGTCGCGCTGGAGGAAGGGATCCGCTTCTTCGTGACCTCGCTCGGCAATCCCCGCTGGGTCGTCGACGCGGCGCGGCCATTCGGCGGGATCGTCTACCACGACGTCACCGAGCGGAAGTGGGCGGAAAAGGGCCTCGCGGGCGGGGTGCACGGACTCATCGCGGTGAACTCGCGAGCCGGAGGGCACGCCGGGCCCAAAACGCCGGAGCAGCTCATGGAGGAGCTGGGTCCGCTCGGAGTTCCCCTGGTCTGCGCCGGCGGCATCGGCACGCCGGCGGAATTCCGTCACGCGCTCTCGCTGGGATACGCCGGCGTGCAGCTCGGCACCCGCTTCATCGCGACCACCGAGTGCCGCGCCAGCGACGCGTACAAGCGGGCCATCATCAATGCGGAGGAGAAAGATATCGTGCTGAGTGAGCGGATCACCGGCGTGCCGGTCGCCGTGATCAACACGCCCTTCATCCAGCGCATGGGCCTCAAGGCGGGACCGATCGCGAAGTGGATGCTGCGGGGGCGCCGCCGCAAGCGGCTCATGCGGTCCATCTACGCGATCAAGTCGCTCTGGCAGCTCAAGCACGCCTCCCTGGATGAGAGCGGCGAGAAGGACTACTGGCAGGCGGGCCGGAGCGTCGCGGGGATCCACGGCGTGGAACCCGCGGGGGACATCATCCGGCAATTCGCGTCGTGACCTGCAACCTTCCCGGCCTCCTTCCCCACTCAGGGTAACTACCACCGGAGCTCCTCCTGCACGACGACAATCGCGGGCTGGTCGCCGAGTTCCTCGCGAGCCGGTCGGAGCAGGCGTTCCGCCGGCTCTACCGTCGCCACGCTTCCGCGGTGTACGCCCTGCTGCTCCGGCTCACGGCGGGCGATGTGCCTCGCGCGGAGGACTGCCTCCAGGACGCGTGGCTCCGCGCGATCGCCGGATTGGAGCGCTTTGCGTGGCGCTCGTCCCTCCGCACCTGGATCCGCGGCATCGCGATCAACTGCTGGCGCGAAGGATGGCGCGAAGACCGGCGCGCACCGCTCCGGCTGGTCGAGGACCACGAGCCCGAACCTGGGTTGCCGGCGACCTCCCCGCTCGACGTGATCGCGTTGCAGCGCGCGGTTGCGACCCTGCCGGATGGCTACCGCGCCGTCCTCGTGCTGCATGACGTCGAGGGATACACCCACGAAGAAATCGCCGAGGCCCTGGGCATCGTGCCCGGGACCTCGAAGAGCCAGCTCGCGCGGGCGCGAGCGGCCGTCCGAAGGAGTCTCGCATGACCGACGATCCGCGAAACGAACCCGACGCGCGCCTGGCCGATGCGCTGTCGCGCTGGCATGCCGAGGTGGAACCGCCGCCGCGGGTCGAGGACCGCCTCGTCGCCGCGCTGACCGCCCGGGGCGACATCCTCGAGCCGCGTTCCCTTCGGCCCTGGCTGGTCGCCGCGGTCATGGCGGCCCTGCTGCTGCTGGCAGTGCTTTTCCTTCGGCGGCCGGAGACAATCGCGCCAGCCGGGACCGGGGAGGGGTCCGAGTTCATGCTCCTCATCGCGGAGGACGCGCGATACACGCCTCCGGCCGATTCGGCCGAAGCCCGCGCGCGGGTGGCGGAGTACACGGATTGGGCCGGGAAGCTTGCCGGCGGCGGTCACCTGGTCAGCGCAGGAGAGCTGGCCTACTCCGGGACCGACGTGCGCACGGAGGGAAAGACCGCGTCGGTCATCGACTCCCGGGGAGGGGCGATTTCGGGGTACTTCCTCGTGCGGGCCCACTCGCTGGCCCAGGCGGAGCAGCTCGCCGCGGAATCACCCCACCTGCGGTACGGAGGCACGGTCGTCGTGCGACCCATCGTGCACTGACCCAGATGGGTCCTACCAGTCGCGTCGCTCAAAACGCCGGAGCCCAAGGGCCAACGGCGAGAGGATCCACAGCGCGAGCGCGGTGATGGCGATCGCCATCGCCGTCCCGCCGCCCATGAATCGCGCGAAGATCGCGCCGGTGTAGCCCGCCAGCGCGCCACTGTCGAACCGGAGCAGGAGCAGGACCCGACCGAGGTCAACCGGATTGAGCAGGGTCGCTATCATGGCCGGGATTTCCACCGGCCAGTCATCCAGCGACACCACCGCGAGCAACAAGAGCCCGTCGTAGACCACGACCGTGATCAGCCAGGTCACGATGGCGGCGCCGAGCCCCGCGGCCCGCTCTTCGAAGAGCAGCGCGATCACGAACGCGAGCGCGGTGAACACCAGCGTGAGAGCGACGCCGGACAGCAGGAGGGTCGGTCCCCCCGCCGATCCACCGAGGAGCTGGCCATGCCAGAGCAGCGGGAGGCCGACACCGAGGGCGTACGCGCCCGCGAGCGGGAGAGCGAGACCGGCGTAGAGCGCCCCGAAGAGCGTGCGCCTGCCGACCGGTTGCGCCAGCATCAGCTCGATGAACTCCCGCGACTGATACACGTGCATCGTGCCCAGGACGAGCCCCACCAGCGGTACCAGGGCGAGGATAACGTTGGTGAGGCTCAACACCACGCGCTCGCCGCTGCCGCCGAATCGAAACAGGAGGTCGGTGAGGCTGAGGAGGACGATCGCATACACGAGGAGCCACCGGCTCCGCGCCACGTTGCGGAGCTCCGAGTGCACCAGGCGTCGAATGGTCATGCCGCCCTCATGCGCATCAGCCGTGAAACGGCGCGCTCCAGCTTCTGCTCACCGGTCATGCGCCGCAGGTCTTCCATCGTCCCCTGGAACCGGATCTGCCCATCGAGCAGGAACAGCACGTCATCCGCCAGCTCCTCCACTTCGCTCAGCACGTGGGAGGTGAGCAATACCGCGGCCCCCGAGGCGGCGGCCTCCTTCACCTTCTCCTTGAATACGCCGCTCGCGAGCGGGTCGAGGCCCGCGGTCGGCTCATCGAGAATCAGTATCGAGGGCCGGAACAGGAAGGCGACCGCCGCGTTCAGCTTCTGGCGGGTGCCGCCGGAGAGGAGCCGCACCGGCTTACCCAGCTGCGGCGCGAGGGCGAATCGATGCACGAGGTCCAGGTCCGGTTCCTCATCCGGCCGCAGGTCCTTCACCAGCTGGAGCGCTTCCCGTCCGGTCAGGTTTTGCGGGAAGGGGGCGCCCTGCGGCATGAATCCGACCCGCCGCCGGTACCGCGGGTCGCGACCGACGCGCTCACCGAGCACCCTGATCTCTCCGCCGTCCGGCCGCACCAGTCCAAGCACGCACTTGATGAGCGTCGACTTGCCGGATGCGTTGGGCCCGACGATCGCGGTGACCCGTCCGCTCGTGATCGTCGCGGTCACGCCGTCGAGGACAGTCAGGCGGCCGAATCGCTTGCGAAGATCCGAAAGCTCGAGCGCGGGCGGGTTCATCGTGGCCTCACCATGAGCGGCGCCGCGTCGACCAGCGTCTCCGGCGTGAAGACCGGCAGCACCCGCTCGGCCTGGTCGAGCAGGTCGACGAACGTGCTGCGGAGGAGGACCGTCGCGGTTTCATGCCGCGTCACGATCATGCCGAAGAGCCGCACCGGCCTGAATCCGGTGTCGCCGCGCCCGTCGCGATCGAGGTCGTAGCCCCGATACCGGTCCCACCAGTTTCCCTCGAAAGTTGAGTAGTTGCTCCTGCTGTTGGTCCCGACATCGAAGCTGTTCCCGGCGAAGGCATTCCCCCCGAAGCGGTTGCCCATGCTGTTGGCGAGCAGCCGGATGGCCCAGCCGTTCTGTTCGAATGCATTGCCCCGCACGTCGAGGCGCCCACCGCCCTCGGTGAGCAGGCCGACCGTATTGTCGCGGAAGGTGTTATCCGCGATACGGGAGTCGGTGATCTCCTTGAGGAGAAGCCCGTACGCGGTGGGTCCGGTGTTCGACTCGAATCGGTTGTTCTCGATCTCGATCCGCCTGGTGTACATCACCGCGATGCCGGCGCCGTTGGCCCGGAAGACATTGCGCCGGTAGGTGCAGCTGTCC
>DATEOL010000026.1:0-5067 GCA_035274025.1 Gemmatimonadales bacterium
CGCCCGTCGGCCCGAGGGGCCGCGGTGCGGAGGAACGGCAGGATCGTCCCCATGTGGATCCCGGCTCCCCGTTACGCCTGCCGGCATCCCCAGGGACCGGTGGCAGGAACCACCCTACTCCGCCCAGCAAACATCCGCACCATAAGTTCTCGCCGCGATTTCGCGCGCCGGGCCCGGCCGCAATCAGTGCCAGGTGCACAACTGCAAGCCAGACCGGCAAGCGCTCCGGCTCCCGGACGGGGCACCCGTGTCGAAGGTCAGTCGCCGGTTGCGCTTCGCCGCACCCTCGGGACAAGGAAGTTCCCGCCCACGTCGGAAGCACGGCGTGTACGATCACCACGAGGGCACCCGGACCCAGCGCCCGCTCATTCCTATGCGAACCGCGGGAAGCGATGTCTATGACAGCCGGGTACGAACGACCATCTGATGCCTTCTCGCTGGCAGCTGCCGCACTCGCCGCCGGGGGAAGCGATGATCTGTGCTCGCCGCTGCGCGCGGCCGTCGCGATGCCTGGCGCGGTGGTCTCCACCCTGGGCCCGCCGATGGGTTCGCAGACGGTGTGTGCCAGCTCCAAGCTCGGCGCCCGGATCGACGAGATCCAGATCGACCTCGGTGAGGGTCCCTCGTGGGAGGCGCTTCGTACCCGGCGCCCGGTCACTGCGACCGATCTTCGAGTGCAGGGCGGGGCACTCTGGCCGGGAGCCTGGGCGGCGCTGCGAGAACTGGAGGTCGGGTCGCTCTACGCCTTCCCCCTCTTCGTGGGGACCGTGAGCATCGGCTCGATCGCGATCTATTCGACTGCCGCGCGCGACTTGTCCGATTCCGACCTCGCGGGCATGAGCCGGCTGGCCGCGATCGTCTCGGGTACTCTCCTGCGCCGGGCATTGGATCGTCTCGAGGTGCCGGGCGATGAGGCGCCAGACGAGCCGTACTCGCGCCGGGAGGTCCACCAGGCGACCGGGATGGTCGCAGCAAGGAACGGGATCGACGTAGACGACGCCCTCATGCTCCTCCGCGGTCACGCATACGCGACGGGCCGCCCCGTGCGCGACGTCGCTACAGACGTGATCGCCCGCATCCTCGACCTCGTCCTGTGAGAGGACACCGCTTAGGATGAGGACATGACGGGGCCGACCCGCGAGCTTCAGCTGCTGGGAACCTTTGTCACCCTTGCGGACTCCCTCGTCGACGACTTCGACGTCGTCGATCTCCTCCAGCGACTCGTTGACGAGTGCATCTCGCTCTTCGACGCCGCCGCGGCCGGCATCCTCCTTCTCAGTCCGGCGCGTGAACTCGAGGTGATCGTCTCGACGAGCGAGCGGAGCGAGCTCGTCGAGCTGATGCAGCTGAGAGTTGGCGCGGGTCCCTGCGTTGAAGCGGCGACGACCGGGAAGGTCGTCTCCGTCGACGACATCGATGCGATCTCTGACCGCTGGCCGGCTTTCGCGGCCGATGCCCGAGCCTCCGGATTCTCATCGATCCATGCGATTCCGTTGCGGCTGCGCGACTCGACGCTGGGATCGCTGAACCTGTTGCGGGATGAACCGGGGGCGCTCAACGCGGCCGATGCTGCCGCTGCCCAGGCGCTGGCAGACATCGCCACGATCAGCATCCTGCAGCAGCGGCTTGTCGAGGAGTCCGAACTCGCCCAGGCACAGCTCCAGCGCGCGCTGGACAGCCGGGTGGTGATCGAGCAGGCCAAGGGATATCTCGCTCAACGACGCAACATCGACATGGATGAGGCGTTCGCGCGGATCCGGAGTCATGCCCGCTCGACGGAGGCTCGAATCGGTGTCATCGCCGCCGACATCATCGCCGGACGACTGGTCCTCTGACCGCGCCGGCGCGCCGGCGGATCCTGCTAGACAGATTGCCTTTGCTGGAGCAGCGGACACTCAAACGGGTCGCGCTCGCCGAGCCCCACCCTGTTGATGTAGCGGACGACGATTCCGTAGGACTGCCAGAGACCCGTCTCGGTGTACGTCACACCGTGCTCCCGGCAGTAAGCGCGGATCGTCGCCGACGCCCGGCGGAGGTGGGGTCGGGGCATCGACGGGAACAGGTGATGCTCGATCTGGTAGTTGAGCCCTCCCATGACCGTGTCCAGCAACCGGCTGCCTCGGATGTTCCGGCTCATCAGAACCTGACGACGGAGGAAGTCCACCTTCTGGTCGGCCGGGACGAGTGGCATTCCCTTGTGGTTCGGTGCGAACACCATGCCCATGTAGACGCCGAACACTCCGAGTTGAACGCCGAGGAAGGCGAACGCGATTCCCGGCGACAGCACCCAGAACACCAGCACGACGAACCCGACGATCCGGAAGGTGAGAAAGGCGATCTCGATCGGACGGCGCCGCAGCGGTTCCCGTGAGAACACGCGACGCACGCTCGATGCGTGCAGCGAGAGACCTTCCAGTAGCAGGATCGGGAAGAACAGCACTCCCTGGTGCGCGATGAGCCAGCGCAGTGGTCCGCTGCGGCTGGCGCGCCGACGGTCCGCCTGCTCGGGCGTGAACGCGATGACGGGGAGTTCGATGTCGGGATCGCTGCCGATCTTGTTCGGATTGGCGTGATGTCGCGTGTGCTTGTGCTGCCACCAGCCGTAGCTCATACCGACGAGGAGATTTCCGATCACCAGCGTGGTCCAATCGTTCCACCGACCGGAGCGGAAGATCTGCCGGTGGGCGGCGTCGTGCCCGAGCATGGCAACCTGCGTGAAGACGACGGCCAGCACGGCCGCCGTTACCAGCTGCCACCAGGTGTCGCCGATGAGGATGAAGCCAGTGAGCACGCCCGCGATCGCGACCGGGGCCGCGACGAGCTTCGTCCAGTAGTAGCCGTAACGACGCCGCATCAGGCCGCTTCGGGTCACCATCTGCGACAGTTCGGTGTAGCGATTCGGCACCTTCGGCGTCGCCGACCGCACGGACGCTGCGACCGATCCGGAAGGAGAGACGGCCATCTTGTGCTCCTGTCAGGTGAAGCGCGCGCAGATCGTGTCGCATCAATGACGGGGTCCGGGCCATCTGTTCTCAGAGTATCCCTGTGGCGCAGTGCTCCTCGTGGGGTCACGGTGAACGCACAGGAAGGCGACATGCGGCAGGATCGCCGACGCCGCGAGGCAGCAGCTGGGAGACGCTGGATCGGCGCGGCCAGACCCGTCGCGGCCGGCGACGAGCGCGACGTTCGCGGAACCTGTGAGGCGCACATGTTGGGGGCGTACCGTCAGGTCATGGAGACGCAGACACGAACGAGCGGTGCAGACGCCGCGACGCTGGGCCTGGGATCGGTGCTGGTGGGCTCGTTGCCTGTAGCGCTGATGACTGAGGATGCCCCCGATCGTTACACGGTGGAGGCGGTATTCAGTCGCCGTCCCGAGCGGGAAGAGGTGACGGCGATCCTGGGCGATGAGACTCGAGACCGTCTCACGAAATCGGGGTACCCGACCGTTGAGGTGACAGTCTCCGATCGCCGCTTGGAGATCGCGAACACGAACCTGGAAGAGTTGCGGGACGGGCTCGCGAGCGTGCTTGCTGATCGGCTCGCCGAGATCAGCGCGGTCGTTCGCACGACGCGGGAGACGGCGGCCGCCCGGTTCGCCGATGCGGCCGCGAGCGAGCACGAACGCGCGGCGGCGGTGACAGCACTGGCGGCATCGGTGGCGTTCAGGACCACGGGAGACACGCAAGCGCATCCGCACACGGTCATGAATCTCGTCGCTGGCGACGGCCGAATCCACGCCTGAACTGACCACGGGCACGTCAGCGTGCCTCCCCACTCGCTGTTGACACAACCGAACCGAAAAGGGGGAGCCATGCCCGTGTGGTGGGAAGAGCTGGTCCATGCGGTCACGGGGCGTGTCCGGCGTCATGATGACCTGCCAGACCTGCGGCGGTTGTCGTCGCGCCCGGTCGCATTGGAGCGCACGCACTACCTCGTGAACGATCGCGAGCGTCAGCGGCGTGAGCGTCGCGCCTACGTCCTTCGGCGCGCGCCTGACAACTCGCGCGGATCGGTCAACATCGCCGTGTTCTCCAACGGGCGCGGCGTGGGCTATCTGCCGACGGATGCGGCGGAGGAGATGCGGCCGTTCCTCGACCGGATCGGAGGCGCGGCAATCGTCAACGGTGTCGGGGTGAAGACCGGAAGTATCCGACTGTGGGTCGATCTGCCCACGCGGAGCGCGCTCCACGGATTCGTCGGAGCGGAGGCGGCGCACATGACGGACACCGGCGCGCGAATGGAGACAGCGCGAGGGAGCGAATCGGACCGGCAAAGGTTCGCTCGCCTCAGTCGAGCGGAGCAATGAGGCCGGACGCGCGGACCGCGACGACCGCCCGGGCGCTGTCTCAAAGCTGCGCGTGGACAACACGGTCAATGGGGCGGCCCCGGTGTCGCCTCACGTTCTCGCATGAGCTGCCGCGACGCCCGACGCGGGACCAGAAACGGGACCGAAAACCTCTCGCGGATACCAGATTCAGTCCGCGCCGGCCCGTGCGCGCCGGTACGATGAAGCCATGAGAACCGCGAAAACACGCGGTTTCCTGCGGCGGCAGGTAGTGGACTCGAGCCCCATACGACTTGGTCTTGATGAATCACCAGGGGCGCCGCCTGTGCCTCTTGCCGGTCAAGTCCTTTTGAGTGGTGTATCCGTTCGCGGGTGATCCTTCGCGTTGTTGTTATGCGGTGAGGGCGCGGTAGTCGGGTTCGGGGACCTCCTCGGGTTCGGGGTTGGGCTCGCCGACGCGACGGGCCCTGCTCAGCGGCGTCCAGGCCGAGGTAGCGGCGTTGCTCGGCCCACTCGTCGTGCTGCTCGGCCAGGACGGCCCCGACCAGGCGGATGATCGCGTCGCGGGTGGGGAAGATCCCCACGACGTCGGTGCGGCGGCGGATCTCACGGTTGAGCCGCTCGTTGGGGTTGTTGGACCAGATCTGACGCCAGATCTCCTTGGGGAAACCGGTGAACGCCAAGATGTCGGGGCGGGCTTCCTCCAGGTGCTCGGCCACGGTGGGCAGCTTTTCGACCAGGGTGTCGATGACGCGGTCGAACTGGGCGTGGACCGACTT
>DATEOL010000027.1:0-7551 GCA_035274025.1 Gemmatimonadales bacterium
GAGCAGGGCCGCGGACCGGATCCCGCCCTGGTTTCCAACCAGCCCACCAAAGAACCCCGACAGCGATCCAGCGATGAGCCTCGCGCTCCGCGACTGAGGAAGGCGAATGGGCCGACGGACGATCTCGGTGGCCCCGGCCACGAGCATCAGGACTGCGAGCACGATGGTGAGAAGCACGCTCCGGAGCGACGACTGGAGCAGGGCACCGAGGAGTCCACCAGCAGCACTCGCGATCCCGAACTGCACGAACACCCTTCGATCGACCTCGCGGCGGAGTCGAAACCCGCGCAGGACGCTCGCGATTGCGTGAGGGATCGCGACCAGGGCCACTGCCCAGTGCGCGGGATACCAGAGCAACAGGAGCGGTGTCACCAGGCTGCCGATGCCGAAGCCCGAAACCGCCGCGACGGCACCCGCGAAGACGGACGTGATGAAGAGCGCCGGCATCGAGAGGTGGGAGAAGTCCACGACCAATGATACTTTCGAATCCATGCACCTGGGCACCGCGGTTCGCGCCATCCTCGGAGCATCGCCGGTGCCCGGCCGCCTGTTCCTGCCGGGAGAAAGGTGCACGAGGCGCTGGTTTCCCGCGGCTTCGCCGGCCGGGGTGCTCCTCGTCGCGGCGGGATACCTGACGCCAGACACACGACCAGGATCGACCCGGTTTGCGCCCTCCAGACCGAATAGCCGACGGACAGGATAGTTTTCATCCTGTCCATGCCTCACCGGTTCCAACCCAAACTTTTCACTGTCCTCCGGGAGGGATACTCCCAGGGCCAGTTCGTTCGTGACCTCGGTGCCGGCCTCGTCGTCGGCGTCGTCGCCCTCCCGCTCGCCATCGCCTTCGCCATCGCGAGCGGCGTCACCCCGGAAAAAGGGCTCTACACCGCGATCATCGCCGGCTTCCTGATCTCGCTGCTGGGCGGGTCGCGGGTCCAGATCGGCGGGCCCACCGGCGCGTTCGTCGTCATCGTGGCCGGGATCGTCGGGCAGTACGGCATCGCGGGCCTCACCATCGCGACGCTTCTCGCCGGGATCATTCTCATCGGGCTCGGCGTGGCGCGGCTCGGCGGCGTCATCAAGTTCATCCCCTATCCGATCGTGATCGGGTTCACCGCCGGCATCGCGGTGATCATCTTCTCGGGCCAGGTCCGCGACCTGCTCGGACTCGAGATGGCGACGGTGCCTGCCGAGTTCTTCTCCAAGTGGGTGGCGTTCGCGCGCGCCGCGGGGTCCATCAACCTGTACGCCGTTGCGATATCGGCGGCCTCCCTCCTGGTCCTGGTTGCCTGGCCGCGCCTCGCGCCCCGCGTCCCGGCGCCTTTCGTCGTCCTGGTGCTCGCGACCGCCATCACCGCGCTGGCGAACCTGCCGGTGGAGACCATCGGATCGCGGTTCGGCCAGCTCGATTTCTCCCTGCCGAGGCCGTCCTTCCCGGCCATCGACGAGGCGACGGTGGTGCGCATGGTCGGGCCCGCGATCACCATCGCGCTGCTCGGCGCGATCGAGTCGCTGCTCTCGGCGGTGGTCGCCGACGGCATGATCGGCGCCCGGCACCGGAGCAACACCGAGCTGATCGCGCAGGGCATCGCGAACGTGATGACGCCGATCTTCGGGGGGATCCCGGCGACGGGCGCCATCGCCCGAACCGCGACCAACATCAAGAACGGCGGACGGACGCCGGTCGCGGGAATCGTGCACGCCGTGACGCTGCTCGCGATTACCCTCTTCGCGGCGCCGTTCGCGGCGCGGATCCCGCTTGCGGCGCTTGCGGCAATCCTGATGATCGTCGCGTGGCACATGTCCGAGGGACGAACCTTCGTTGCAGAGCTCAGAACCGCGCCGCGCTCCGACTCCGCGGTGATGGTGACCACGTTCCTGCTCACCGTGCTGGTGGACCTGACTGTCGCGCTGGCGGTGGGGATGGTGCTCGCGGCCTTCCTCTTCATGCGGCGCATGGCCGAGACGAGCAGTGTCAGGGCGATTTCGCGGGAGATGTTGGAGCAGGAGGAATCCGAGGCGCCGCCGGAGACAATCGCGAAGTGGCGCGGGCTGGTGCCGCGGGGGGTGGAAGTCTACGACGTGAACGGGCCCTTCTTTTTCGGCGCCGCGGAGACGTTCAGCCAGTACGTGCGGCAGGTATCGGGGAAACCCAAGGCGATCATCCTGGACCTCGAGGGCGTGCCGGCGATGGATTCGACCGGGCTGCGGGCGCTCACGACCATCGTCGAGGCGAGGCGGAAGGAGAACGTGCCGGTTTTCCTGGTGGGACTGCAGGACCAGCCGCGGGAGCTGATCCTCCGCTCACCACTCGCCCAGGTGCTGGACCGGGACGAGCTTGGCATGACGGCAGAACAGGTGGTGACCAGGATCCGCGAGCGCGGACTGATGGTCACGACCGCGGAGTCGGCCGCTGCAGAGCGACGGTAGAACGGGAGCCTGCCAGGAGGGAGGTGCCGCGAGTTGCGGCGATCCTGCCCTCCCGTGCAAGGTCTCGGCCGAGCTGGGACTCTCCCAGGAACCCATTCGGGGATAGAATCCCTCCGGGTGCTTCCCGCGGCACGGGCTGCATGTTTCGGCTTCGGATCCTCGGCACGATCGATTTGCGGAAGGCGGACGGCTCTGAGCTCAGCCATGTGCTCACCCAGCCTCGCCGCCTTGCCCTCCTGGTGTACCTTGCGGTCGCACGCCCCCGCGGGTTCCATCGTCGCGATACCCTGCTGGCCCTCTTCTGGAGCGAACAGCCCCTCGAGCGGGCCCGCGCCTCGCTCAGCCGCGCCCTCTATTTCCTCCGTCACGAGCTGGGTCCGGGTGTCCTGATCAGTCGGGGGGATGAGGATATTGGCGTCAATCCCGACCTGCTCTGGTGCGACGCGGTAGCACTGGAGGAGGAGGGACCGTCGCTCTATCGCGGTGATATCCTCACCGGGTTCTTCGTTCCCGGTGCACGTGGTTTCGAGGAATGGCTGGAGCAGGAGCGACTCCGGGTGCGGGAGCAAGCCGCAGGCGCTGCGGCGCTGCTCGCTGAGGACGCGGTCGCCGCGGGCAACCTGGCCCGAGCCGAGAAGTGGGGGCGGCGAAGCCTCGAGCTGTCGCCCTTCAGCGAGTCGGCGCTGCAGCGGCTGTTGCTCCTGCTCGATCGCGCGGGCGATCGCGCCGGGGCACACCGGGCCTACCGGGAATTCGCCGAGCGGATCGCCGTGGAGCTGGAGGCGAAACCGTCGCCTGAGACGGAAACAATCATGGCGGCGATTCGCGCCCGGGACCTGCCCGGCAGCGACTTGACGGTTCACCCGTCTCATCGTCTCCCAGTCTCATCGTCTCATCGGGCGCCTCGACGACCCCGATTGTGGATCCTGGCTTCAGTGGCGCTGCTGGTCGCTTCCTTCGTGATCCTGATCGCGGGGCTTCGACGGTCCGATGCGTCTCCCGACCAGGTCTACCTGCCGGCGTTCGCGGTAGACTCGGCCGACGCCGCGCTCGCGAGGGAGGCGAGACTTGCCGCCGACCGAATGGCCGTGGCACTGGCGGCCACGGGGCTCGTCCGCGTCATCGCCGGGACCGCCGATCCGGCCGGCGCCGGCACGGTGGTGCTCGGCGCGGTGTATCGTGAGGAAGGACATGTCCGGTTCGTGGCGCGGATCCGCGAGGCCCGGACCGGCCGCATCGTCTGGACCGTTTTCTCGCGTTCTGCCGATACCCTGGCGCGCCGCGTGACGGGGGGCGTGGCAGCGCTTACGATGCCGCGCTTTGCGAGCTGGTTTCCGAATGCTTCGTCGCCACCCCTGATCGAGGCATTCCTGGAGTGGAACCGGGCGGACCAGCTCCAGTCGCGCGGTGCCGATCGCGACGCAGTTCCTTATCTCGAGCGCGCGGTCGCCCTCGATCCGGAGTTCTGCTGGGCCGAGCTGCAGCTCGCCGCCGCACACCTGGCGCTCTTCGACAGCAGGATGGCGGATCCGATGATCGAGGCGCTCCAATCGCGTCGCGAGAGGCTGAACCTCCTGCAGCGTCACTGGCTCGACTGGATGCGGGCGATGGCCGCAGAGGACCTGAGTGGCGGATACGACGCGATCGCTGCCGCCGCACGGATTGCGCCGGAGCGCTTCCTGTACCTGCTGGCGATGTCGGCCACATGGCTCAACCGCCCGCGCGAGGCGATCGACCTGCTCGAGCGGCTCGGTCCTGACAGCCCATACAACGGCGGCACGGCAGCGTACTGGCGGCTGGTCACCAGGTCCCATCACGCGGTGGGAGACTTTTCCGGAGAGCTGAGTGCGGCCCGACGCGCGCGGGCCACCCCGGTCCCGCCGATCGTGGCGCTCTCGTTCGAGAGCATTGCGCTCGCTGCCCTGGGGAGGCTCGAGCCCTTGCGGGCGAAGCTGGACACCGCCCTCATGCTGCCGCTGGATCGGGGAACATCGCCGCGACAGCTGATGGCGGAGAGCGGGACGTCAGCGGGGCAGCTCATGGTGCTGGTGGCGGAGGAGCTGCGAGCCCATGGTCATGAAGCGGCCGCCGAGGAAGCGCTGGAGCGTGCGGAGTCCTGGTATGCGGCACAACCGCCGGACGCGAGGGTCGATCGGGCCCGGCGCTTCGACCTGGGAATGGCCGCGTATTATGCCCGGGACTGGTTGCGCGCCGATTCGCTCTTCCGTGTGCTGGTCGCGGAAGACCCGGGCAACTTCGTCTATCTCGGACGGCTCGGCACCGTCGCCGCGCGGCTGGGTGACGACTCGACTGCACGGCGGATCCTGGAGCAATTCGACGGGTTCCGGTCGACGCTCGCCACGCCGCATACGTCGGTCGGCTACTGGCAGTCGAAGATCACGGTGCTGCTCGGCGACGAGCGCCGGGCGCTGGCACTGATGAGCGAGGCGATCGGTCCGCAGGGCCGGGGAGGCATGCACGCGGACTTCGACTTCGAGCGCATCTGGGCCACGAGGCTCTTCCGCGATTTCGTCCGTCCCAAGGGCTGAGATCGCTAGGGGTTCAGCTCGGCCCTCAACCGGAAGTCCTGCGGGCCGTAGTAGGAGCTGACCCGGACCTCATACGACTGGCCCATCACCACGGGTCCTTCCAGCAAATGGCGCCTTTCCGCGACGGGCTTGGAGGTCCCGACGTAGTCGCCGGCCATGGTGACCAGGGTGGCGTCGAGCTCCGGAGAGCCACTCCATTCCAGCGTGACAGAAAGCTTGCCGCTCAACGGTGCCTCAAACAGGAACTTGCGACAGGGTGCATCCCCGTCCCAGGCGATGGGATCGCAGGGCGGGGCCGCACCAAGAACCTGGGACTGGATCCACTCGCCGAGGGTCAGGACCTGGGCATCCGGCCAGGGAGCGAGCCGGATGTGCGAGATCACATCCTGCGTCATGAGCACGACCCTCGACTCGGTCACGTAGCCGCTTCGGGTCACCGTGACCGTTACCTGCCCCCGCAGGTTCCGGAACACGAAGGACCCGGTCTCCTCCGTGACCGCCGAATCCAGCGCAATCGGGCCCGGGCCAAACAGGTGCACCATCGCGCCGGCCAGAGGAGTCCCGTCGATGCCTTCCACGACGCCGAAAAACACGTACCTCGATGGGGGTTGTTGCGTGGTCGGCTCGACCGGGGAATCACTGCAGGCGAGCATCAATAAGAGGCAGGTGGGAATCAAGGCACGAGACGGCATGGGGGCTTCCTTGTGGGTAGCCCCCTGAGCATGGGACGATGCTCTCCTCTGTCTCTCCCCTGGCGGTGTAAGGTTTCCCCAACTCGACAGACTATCTCCAGAAACGTTCCAACTCGAAATGACGACAATTCCTCGCCTTGCATGCGCAGTACTCCTCACGGCTGCCGCCGTTGCTGAGAAGGCAGTAGCTCAGGTCACGGTGCTTCGAGGTGCGACCCTGATCGACGGGACCGATCGGGCGCCACTCGCCAACGCCACGGTCGTGGTCAAGAACGGCTGGATCATCGCGGTCGGGCCCCGCGCCGAGGTCAAGGTCCCGGCCGGCGCGCGCGTCGTCGATCTCGCGGGGAAGTGGCTCTTGCCCGGTTTCATCGAGATGCACGGTCACGTCGCGATCGGTGCCTGGGAGATCGACTCGAGCGGTCCCAAGCGGAAGCTGGTCTACGCCTATGACGACCTCGCGAGCCAGGAGCTGACCAAGTCACAGCTCGCCTTCGGTATCACGACCGTGAGGAACCCCGCAACGCCCACGCGAGAAGGCGTGGAGCTCAGGAATCGGGTCCGCCGTGGCGAGCTGGTTGGCCCCCGCATCATCACCTCGGGCGCACCCCTCGATTCACCGGGTCCCAACACCGCGATCGATCCGGTCGCCTCGCCGGCCGACGCGCGCGCCGCGGTCGATGCGCAGGCCGCGGCGGGAGTGGACTTCATCAAGCTCTACTCCGGGCTCACGGCCGACCAGGTCGCAGCGGCGGTCGACGAGGCCCACAAGCTCGGTCTCAAGGCGGTCGGTCACCTGTGGAAGACCTCGTGGACCGACGCGGCCAACGCGGGGATCGACGGGATCACCCACATCATCGTCAACAACGAGATGCTGCTTCCCGCCTCGAAGCGGGAGGAGTATGCGAAGGCCGGCCCCAGTCTCGGCATGTACGACTGGTTCCGGCTGGCGGACTTCGACGGGCCGGAAATCCAGGAGATGATCCGCGCGCTGCTCGAGCACCGCGTCATGATCGATCCGACGCTGGTGGCGTTCGAGGGGACCGCGTTCTTCGACCAGCCGGATTTCTACGGAAAGGAAGCGGACACATTCGTGCCGCCGACGTTCCTCGCCAAGTGGAACATGATGAACTCGCTGCGCGGCTGGTCGGCGGACGATTACAAGCGGGCGCGGGCGAGCTTCCCAAGGATGCAGGAGCTGGCGAAGCGGCTCTTCCAGGCCGGCGTGCCGCTCACCGTCGGTGTCGATCACGCGAACCCGTGGATGTTCCATCGCGAGCTGGAGCTGCTTTCCGGCTCAGGGATCCCGAACGCAGATGTCCTTCGGATGGCCACGCGCAATGCCGCGATTGCCCTCGGGCTCACCTCGGAGATCGGCACCGTCACGGTGGGACGGCGTGGCGACCTGGTGGTCCTGGGCGCGGATCCGATCGCCGACATCAGGAATTCGCGGAAGGTGGAGCAGGTGATGCTGGGTGGGACGCTCAAACCAGCATCGGCGTACCTGCCCGACCGACTAAAGAAACGCACATGAAAGGGGTCTGACCCCATTTCTTTACAATGTAGTCACATGTGACTACATTGAATCATGCTTACGATTGGGGTGCGGGAGCTCAAGGCTCGGCTGAGCCAGATCCTGCGGGAGGTGCAGCGGGGCGAAGTCGTGCTGGTAACCGATCGGGGCCGGGTGGTCGCTGAGATGCGACAACCCGGCCTTGGCGCGACTGTGCCTGAATCTCCGGAGGACCGGGCACTGGCCCGATTGGCGGCGGAGGGTCATGTGCGCCTCGCGGAACCAAAGGGCTTCGGATATCCGCGGTCTCCTATCCGCTCTCCCGATGGTACTGCCCTGGAACTCCTCCGTGAAGAACGGGGGGAGC
>DATEOL010000028.1:0-9942 GCA_035274025.1 Gemmatimonadales bacterium
TTGAACTCGGCCTGCACGTTCCAGCCGCTGAAGGGGATGCCCTGCGCGGAACCCACGACCTCGACATTCGGTAGCGCCCGGAGCCGCTCGAAGAGCTGGGCGAGGAACGCCTGCCGGCTGATGGCCGTCGGGTATCTCGCCTGGGAGAGACCGACGCGAGCCGTCAGGATCCCCTGCTCGTCGAAGCCAAGCTCGGTCGACATGAGGGCGCGGTAGCTCCGCACCAGCAGGGCGCCGCCGACCGTGAGCACCAGCGCGAGGGCGACCTCGGTGATCACGAGGACGCTCCGGGCGCGGCTCCGCGCCGGCCCCTCGCCCCCCCGGCCGCCGTCGCGAACCACCGAGCTCAGGTCGAGATCGGTCGCACGCCACGCGGGCCAGGCGCCGAACAGGAGACCGACCACCAGCGCGAGCAGGAAGGTGAAGAGCAGCGCGCGCTGGTCCACCGCGAGGGAGATGTAGAACGGCACGCTGTCGGGAAACGCGAGGCGGAGGATCTTCACGCCGAAGGTGGAGAGCCAGGCACCGAGCAGTCCGCCGGCAAGGGCGAGCACGAGGCTCTCGGTGAGGAGCTGCCGCAGGAGGCGGCCCCGCTTGCCGCCGAGCGACGCGCGCACGCCAAGCTCACGGGCCCGGGCCGCGCCTCGTGCCAGCATCAGGCCGGCCACGTTGGCGCACGCGATGAGCAGCAGGAAGACGACGGCGACGCCGAAGATCTTGAGCGGCTTCGCCAGGTCCCCGGTGAGGTCCTGCCGGATCGTCATGACCTGCGGCCGCCAGTCCAGATTGGCGTCACGATCATCCTGCTCGAGGCGCATCGAGACCGCGTCGAGATCGGCCTGGACCTGGCTCACCTGGACTCCAGGCGCCATTCGTCCGATGGCTCCGGCCAGAAAGCGGTTCCCGCTCGTCAGCGCACTCCGGTCTGGCACATAGGGCATCCACACATGTCCCCGCTCGGGGAAGGCGAATCCCGCGGGCATCACGCCGATCACCGTCCACGGCGCGCCATCGATGGTGACGGTGCGATTGATAATCCCTCGGTCGCCGCCGAACCGGCGCTGCCAGAGGTCATGGCCCAGGAGGACGACCCGGTTCTTCCCTTCGACCCCCTCCTCAGCAGTGAAGGTCCGACCCATCTCGGGCGTCACGCCGAGCAGAGGGAAGAGGTTCGGCGTGACCTCGGCGCCGTCGATGCGCTCGGCATCGGCGTCGCCGGAGAAGGCGACCGAGTTCCAGGTCCAGAGTCCCAGTCCGGAGAGCGTCTTGGTCTGATCGCGCCACGCCGCGTATTCGATCCAGCCGATGTTGGACCCCTCGATCACCCGGGGGACGTTCTTCGAGTAGACCGCGACCAGCCGGTCCGCGTCGCTGTATGGCAGCGCGCGGAGCAGGACCCCGTTGACGGCGCTGAAGATGGTGGTCGAGAGCCCGATGCCGAGCCCGATCGACGAAATCGCCATGATGGCGAAGAATGGGGTGCGCGAGAGCACCCGCAGCGCGAGCCGCAGGTCCTGGCCGAAGTCGGAAACCCAGCGGGCCAGCCGGTCGCGGCCGTCGCGCCGGGTGTCATCGGCCACGAGATGGTCGCGAATCATTCCCACCTCCCCAAAACGGCGCTCCGCCTCCCGGCGGGCCTCTTCCGGCGTCCTCCCTTCGGCGATCAGGTCGCGAGTCCGCTCCTCGATGTGGAAGCGAAGCTCATCGTCCACATCCCTGCGGACACTCTTGCGACCGACCGGAATCCACCTCCGCCATGACTCAGCCATGTGACCTCCTCACCCGGGTTGGCCGGAGGCGTGGAGCACCTTGCCCACGGCCTGGACGAACGCCGACCAGCTCGCGGTCTCGACCTTGAGCTGCTGCCGGCCTCGCGCAGTGAGACGGTAGAACTTGGCTCGACGGTTGCGTTCCGACAGCCGCCACTCGGACTCGATCCAGCCCCGTCCCTCGAGGCGGTGGAGGGCGGGATAGAGCGAGCCCTCGCCGACAAGGAGGACATTGTCGGTGAGCTGCTCCAGCCACCGGGCCACGGCATAGCCGTGGGCGGGTCCCCAGCTCAGGGCCTTGAGGATGAGGAGATCCAGGGTGCCCTGGAGGAGATCGAGATGAGTCGCGAGTCGCGAGTCACGAGTCACGAGAGTGTTCCCCTTGACGTTCGATGTATAGAACGTCGCCATACATCGATTGTCAATGGGAAAGGCGGACAGGCGGACAGGCGGGCCGACGGACAGGACGGCGCTACCTTCAGTGCCCATGCGCTCATCGGTTCCGCCCGCCCACCTGCCCGCCGTGAGGAGTAAGCGATCACAGCTGGGGCTTCTGGCAGCGGCCGAAACCCTGGCGATGGGTCCCTGGTTCGCGGCGTCGGCAGTGTTGCCGCAGCTCCGCGCCGAATGGACCCTGAATGCGGGGCTGGAGTCGTGGCTCACGATGAGCGTGCAGCTCGGGTTCGTGGTCGGGGCGCTGTTTTCGGCGGCGATCAACCTTCCCGATCGGGTTCCCCTGCCCCGACTGTTCGCGGTGAGCGCCGTGCTGGCGGCGATCTTCACCGGACTGATCCCGGCGCTGGACACCGGACCCAATGCGGCGCTCGCGCTCCGTTTCATGACCGGCTTCGCGCTCGCGGGGGTGTACCCGCCGGCGATGAAGCTGGTCGCGACCTGGTGCAAGGAGGATCGCGGCTTCGGCATCGGCCTCCTGGTCGGCGCCCTGACCCTGGGCTCGGCGCTGCCCCACCTCCTCAATGCGCTTCCGTTGCTGGGCGCGAACGGCATGCCGCCCTGGCGCACGGTGCTGTACGCCACCGCGGGCATGTCCCTCGTGGCAGGCGTAGTCGCCGGGCTCCTGCTTCGGCCGGGCCCGCTGCTCAGCGGAAGCGCGCCATTCGACTGGCGGTTCATCGGGCAGGTCTTTTCCTACCGGCCGACCAGGCTGGCCAACGTGGGATACCTGGGCCACATGTGGGAGGTGTACGCGATGTGGGCCTGGGTCCCGGTGATCCTGCTCGAGAGCTGGCGGAGCGCGGGACATTCCTCCACGCCGGGCCGCTTGGCGGGATTCGCCGTCATCGCGGTCGGCGCGGTCGGCTCCATCGCCGCCGGGATCTGGGCCGACAGGATCGGTCGCACGACAGTCGCGAGCATTAGCCTGGTGATCTCCGGCGCGTGCTCGCTGGTGGCCGGGTTGCTCTTCAATCACCCGGTACTGCTCACCGCTCTCTGCATCGTCTGGGGGATTGCGGCGGTGGCGGACAGCGCGCAGTTCAGCGCCGCGGTGAGCGAGCTCACCGATCCCCGCTACGTGGGAACCGCGCTCGCGGTGCAGACAGCGCTCGGCTTCCTCCTCACTCTGGTGACGATACGGCTGATTCCCGTGATGGCGGAGCACATCGGGTGGCGGTGGGCCTTCGCGACGCTGGCGCCGGGGCCGCTGGTCGGTGTCATTGGAATGCTACGGCTCCGGCGGCTTCCCGAAGCGCGGCAAATGGCGGGGGGACGAGGATAGAGCACAGAGCACGGGGCACCGGACCGCGGCTATGTTCATCCCCCGTAGCCTGTAGCCCGTAGCCCGTCGCCCTAGCCAGCATCCCAAACATGCCGAACATCGCTGTCTTCCACCCCCAGATCGTCCACTTCGTCATCGCCCTCTTCTTCGTGGGGCTGGCGCTACGAATCGCCTCCTGGTTCATCTGGCCAACGTGGACGAAGCCGGCGGGCGCGCTGCTGCTGATTCTTTCGGCATTCGCTTCGGTCGCCGCGGTCAGGTCAGGCACCGAGGCGCACGGACCGGTCGAGCGGATTCCCGGCGCGCGCGAGATCGTCGAGCATCACGAGGAGCGCGGCGAAGCCGCCCGCAACCTGATGCTGATCATCGCTGCGCTGGAGCTCGTTGCGCTGGCCCTCGCCAAGCAGGCCAAGGCGCAGAAAGCGCTGCACGTGATCTCCGGCGTCTTCGGGCTGTACGTGGGGTTCTCGCTGTATGAAGCCGCCGAACATGGCGGGGAAATCGTCTACGAGTACGGCGGCGGTCCCGGCGTCCGAAGCAACGATACGACGGATATTCGCAGGCTTCTGGTGGCGGGCCTCTACAACCAGGCCCAGCGGGATCGCGAGGCGGGACGAAGCGAGGAGGCCGCCCGGCTCATCGACGAGCTGGCGCGCCGGATGCCCGGTGACCAGACCGTGGTGTTCCTTGCCATCGAGTCGAAGATCAAGGACCGGAAGGACCCCCAGGGCGCGCTGGCCGAGCTCGCCGCGATCAGCTTCCCCGCGGACCAGCCGCGCATTGCCATCCGTCACGCGCTCCTGACGGCCGAAGCTTGGAAGTCCATGGGGATGCCGGACTCCGCCAAGGCAATCCTCGAGTCCCTCCAGCGGAAATACCCCGATAATCCGGGGGTGCAGCGGGCTATCGAGAACTTCAAATAGTCACGAGTCGCGGGAAGCCGCGGGCCGGGCAATGCCCGGCCCCTGCGGTTCTCGACCCTCCCGTCTCTTCCAATAGAAGTACGCCGGCACCCCAAGCAGCACGATGCCCATGCCGATCACCGAGTCGGTCGGCGTGTGTACGAAGCTGTCTATCACCAGATAGATCGCGAAGAGAATGAACAGGATCGGAGTAACCGGGTAACCCCAGGTCCGATAGGGACGGGGGAGGCCGGGCTCGCGCTTCCGCAACACCATCACCGCGAGGGCCGAGAGCGCGTAGAAAAGGAAGGACGCGAAGACGACGTAGGTGAGCAGCTTGTCGTAGGTCCCGCTCATCGCGTAGATCACCGCCACGACCATCTGCACCAGCAGTAGCACATTGGGCGACTTCGTTTTCGGATGCAGCTTCGTCGCCCAGGCGAAGAACATTCCTTCATGAGCCATCGCGTACGGAATCCTGGGCGCGGTGAAGATGATCCCGTTGTTGGCCCCGAGGGTCGCGACCACGATCGCCGCGGCGATGAACCGATCCCCCCACTGTCCCAGCACCACCTGCATCGCCTCGACGGCGACCAGCCCGGCCCCGCTCATGCTCTCGGGACCGAGCAGGTACAGGTAGGCAGCGTTCGTCGCGACGTAGACACCGGTGACGAGCAGGGTGGAATAAAGGATGGACCTCGGAAGTATCCGGCCGGGATCCTTGATCTCACTGCCCACGTACGACGACTCGATCCATCCGTCGTAGGCCCAGAGGATGGCGACCAGCGCGGGACCAGCCGCGAGTATCGAGGTGCCGGTCGTGGGCCACATCGGCTCGAGATTCCGGGTGCTCCCACCGGGAAGGAGCAGGGCGAGCAGCGGAATCGCCGCGAGGGCGCCGATCTTCGTCAGGGTGAAGACGTTCTGGGTCACCGCACCGGTACGGAGGCCCCGGAGGTTGAGCAGCGTGAGCACGACAATCGACGCCGAGGCGACCGCCGGAAGCGATTCGGGTGGGAGCGGAACCAGTCGCGCGAGGTAGCTCGCGAATCCGTGCGCGATGGTGGCCACCGAGGCGGTGTTGATGATGAGGAACGCGGTCCAGCCATAGAGGAACCCGAAGAGCGGGTGAAAGGCGCGGCCCAGGTAGACGTACTGCCCGCCCGCTTCGGGCATCGCCGCCCCCAGCTCGGCCACACAGAGCGCACCGCACAGAGATACCAGGCCGCCGACTACCCAGAGAAGCAGGATCGGCATGGTCGCGTGGAATGCCAGGGCGACCGTGCTGGGCACAATGAAGATCGCCGAGGCGATCGTCGTCCCGGCGTTGATCATGGTCGCGTCGAGCAGGCCGAGTTCCCGGCGCAGGCCGTCGCTGGAGTGCATGAGGGGCCCAAGCTACCACCCACCCGGACGGGCCGCCATATTCGATTCACCTCATGGACACGCCTCTGGCGCAACCGGAACCGCCCAGGACGGGCCTGCTGCCCCGACTGGTGGCCTGGCTGGACGGCCAACCGAGAACCCAGCTTTTCGCGAGCTCGGGTATCATGGTCGCCGCGCTCGCGGGACTCAGCTCCGCGATAGGGAGCGATCTCGCCCTGGTGATCTTCTACCTGGCCCCGATCAGCATCGCCGCGTATTTCGTCGGGCGGTGGCAGGGGCGGCTGATCGCGCTCCTCTCCGCCATCACCTGGACCACGATGGAGCAGGCGCTTCGTCCGGGTGAGGCGCCCTTGCCGGCCATCTTCGCGACCGGCTTCAATCGCGCCGTGCTCTTTCTGGTGGTGGCCGAGCTCCTTTCCGCGCTGCGCGAGGCGTTCAACCACGAAAGCCAGCTGGCCCGAACCGACGAGCTGACCGGCCTCGCGAACAGCCGCGCGTTCAGCGAGCGGGCCGAGCAGGAGCTGCTGCGCGCGCGGCGCTACGGGCGGGCGCTGTCACTGCTCTACATCGACCTCGACGGATTCAAGACCATCAACGACAGCCTTGGCCACGGGGCCGGTGATGTCCTGCTGCAGCGCACGGCCGACGCGCTGCGCGAGAGCCTGCGCCGGACCGACGTCATCGCGCGCCTGGGGGGCGATGAATTCGCGGTCCTGCTGCCGGAAACCGGGACCGAGTCGACCGACATCGTGATCGGCAAGGTCCAGGACTCGCTCGGCAGGGCGCTTCAGGGACTGGGGGCGGGGACGACGGCGAGCATCGGCGCGGTGACCGCGGATGTCGCACCGACGACGGTCCAGATGCTGATCGAGCGCGCCGATCGACTCACCTATGCCTCGAAGGGCAAGGGCAAGAACCAGGTCACCCACGACACCGTCACGAACTGGGCGGCGTAGGCTCAGGCGATTGGGGCGGTTGCGGCGGTTACGGCGGTTTGGCGGTTGTGGCGGTTTCTGACTGTCGAAGCTCCAACCGCCAACCGCCTCAACCGACTCAACCGACTCAACCGCCCCAACCGTCCGGAGCATCAATGCGTTTCGTCCCCCAATATGCCGCGGCGCTCGTCTTGGGCTTCCTCCCCTCTTCGCTCGCAGCGCAGCGGCCGGCCGCGGCTCCGGCGGCTGATACCGCGAATCGAATCACCAGCGGCACCCTGTCAGGGCTCCGATTCCGGTCGCTCGGTCCCGCGCTCACGTCGGGTCGGATCATCGACATCGCAATTCATCCATCGAACAAGAGCACGTGGTACATCGCCGCGGCCTCGGGCGGAGTGTGGAAGACGGTGAACGCCGGAACGACCTGGACCCCGGTCTTCGAGGAGCAGGGCTCCTACTCGATCGGCGCGCTCGCGATCGACCCGAAGGATCCGCTTACCGTGTGGGTCGGCACCGGGGAGAACAACAGCCAGCGGAGCGTGGGATACGGCGACGGGGTCTACAAGTCGACCGACGGTGGCCGCACCTGGACCAACACCGGGCTGAAGCTTTCGGGAAACATCGGCCGCATCGCAATCGACCCGCGGAACAGCGCCGTGGTGTACATCGCGGCGCAGGGACCGCTGTGGTCGGGAGGAGGTGAGCGCGGTGTCTACAAGACCACGGACGGCGGGGTCACGTGGACGCAGGTGCTCAAGGGGGACAACGACTGGACCGGCGCCAACGAGGTACACCTGGATCCCCGGAACCCCGATGTGGTGTACGCCGTGATGTGGCAGCGGTTTCGGCGGCAGTGGGGATTCATCGACGGCGGGCCGGGATCGGGAATCCAGAAGTCGATCGACGGCGGCAAGACCTGGAAGAAGCTCAGCAGCGGCCTTCCCACGGAAGAGATGGGCAAGATCGGCCTTGCGGTATCACCGGCCGACCCGAACACCGTGTACGCGATCATCGAGGCCGCGAACCGCGCGGGCGGGGTCTTCCGCTCGACCGATGCGGGCTCGAGCTGGCGGAAGATGAGCTCCTACACGGCAGGCCCGCCGTTCTACTATCACCGCCTCTTCCCTGACCCGCGGGAGGTGGCGCGCTTCTACTCGATCGACGTGGTGATGCAGGTGACGGGGGACAGCGGGCGGACGTTCACCGGGCTCAATACCCGGCGGGTGCACGTCGACTACCACGTGATGTGGGTCGACCCCGACAACACCAGTCACCTGATTACCGGGAACGACGGGGGACTGTACGAGAGCAACGACCGGGGCGCGACGTGGCGCTACAGCGCGAACCTGCCGCTGACCCAGTTTTACAAGGTCGCGGTCGACAGCGCCACCCCGTTCTACAACATCCTCGGCGGGACCCAGGACAACAACACGATCGCGGGACCGTCGCGCACCACGTCGAACCGCGGCCTGGCGAACTCCGACTGGTACATCGTGGTTGGCGGGGATGGATTCCAGCCGCGGGCCGACCCGGCGAATCCCGACATCGTGTACGGACAGTTCCAGCACGGCGAGCTCAACCGGCTCGACCGGAAGACCGGCGAGCGCGTCAACATCCAGCCGCAGGCCGACGCGAATGACCCGCCGCTCCGCTGGAACTGGGACTCCCCCCTCATCCTCTCTCCGCATTCGAAGACCCGGATCTACTTCGCGGCGCAGCGGCTGTTCCGGAGCGATGACCGGGGCGATACCTGGCGCGCCGTCAGTGGCGACCTGACCCGGAACCTCGACCGCAACACGCTCCGCATGATGGGCCGGGTCTGGAGCGTCGACGCCATCGCGAAGAACACCAGCACCTCGTTCTACGGCAACATCGTCTCGCTGGACGAGTCGTACCGGCGCGAGGGACTGATCTACGTCGGGACCGACGACGGCCTGGTCCAGATGACCGACAATGGCGGGCAGTCGTGGCGGGTGCTCGACCGCGTTCCCGGCGTGCCCGACTCGACCTACGTGTCGGACCTCGCGGCATCGCGGCACTCGGACGGCACGGTGTACGCGACGTTCAACAATCAGAAGGCCGGCGACTTCAAGCCATACGTGATGAAGTCGCTCGATTTCGGCCGCACCTGGACCAGCATCACCGGCAACCTCCCCGAGCGCGGCTCGGCGTGGACCATCGTCGAAGACCCGGTGCGTCCCGACCTGCTCTTTGTCGGCACCGAGTTCGGCGTCTTCGCGACGGTGGACGGCGGAAAGGGCTGGGTGCAGATGAAGGGCGGACTTCCGGTGATCCCCATCCGCGACATCGCCATCCAGGAACGCGAGGGCGACCTGGTGCTCGCGACCTTCGGCCGGGGCTTCTACGTGCTCGACGACTACACCGCACTGCGCGCGGTGAACCCGGACCTCATCGCTGGAGAGGCGACGCTGCTGCCGGTGCCGAAGGCCTCGCTCTATTTCCCCACGTCACTTGATGCGGGTTTCCAGGGCGACGCGTTCTACACGTCACCGAATCCGAGCGCGGGCGCCACGTTCACGTACTTTGTGAGTCGGGCGCCGCAGAGCCGGAAGCAGAAGCGGCAGGAAGCGGAAAAGGCGGCGACCAAGAAGAACGAGGACATCACGCCGCCGACCTGGGATGAATTGCGGGCGGAGGATCGTGAGGAGTCTCCAGCGATCGTCCTCACGGTGACCGACGAGGCGGGGAACGTGGTCCGACGATTGAGCGGGCCCGCGACCAAGGGCTTCCAGCGGGTCACCTGGGACATGCGACTTCCGTCGGCGTCACCGGTGACCGCGCTCCCGCGGAGGGACGACGACGACCTCACCGCGCTCTTCGGCGGTCCCACCGGTGGACCACTCGTGGCGCCGGGCAGCTATCGGGTACAGCTCGCGAAGCGCGTCGACGGCGTCCTTACACCGCTCGGCGGGCCGCAGACGTTCGCGGCCGCCCCGCTCGATGAGCCAACGCTGGGCGCGCCGGACCGCGCGGCGCGGCTGGCCTTCCAGCAGAAGGTGGCGAAGTTGCAGCGCGCGGTGCTGGGCTCGGCACAGGCGCTCACCGAGGCCACGACCCGGCTCGCCATCCTGAGACAGGCGGTGGACCAGGCCGCCGCGGCCGACAGCTCGCTCCGAAACGAGATCGTGGCCGTCGAGGACAAGGCCCGCGTGCTGCAGACCGAGCTCACGGGAGATCGGGTGATCGCCGCG
>DATEOL010000029.1:0-10379 GCA_035274025.1 Gemmatimonadales bacterium
TCTGGCTCGCTCACGTGCTCACGGTGGAGGGCGAGACGATCGGTGACCTGGAATGGGAAACCGACCGCGTCCATTTCCTCGGTCGCGGACGGGGCGTGCGCGCACCCCAGGTGGAAACCGACCGGCGGGCGCTCTCCAACACGACCGGTCCGGTACTCGACCCGATCATCAGCCTGCGCCGCCGGGTCCGCCTCCGCCCCGGCAAGACCGTGCGCCTGGACTTCTCGACGCTCGTGGGATCGACGCGCGCCGGCGTCCTCGACCTCGCCGACAAGTATCACGATGTCACGATGTTCGAGCGTGCCGCCACCCTGGCCTGGACCCAGGCCCAGGTCGAGCTGCACCACCTCGGCATCGAATCCGACGAAGCGCACCTGTTCCAGACCCTTGGCGGGGCGATCCTGTACCCGGATCGCGCGCTGCGCGCACCGCCCGAGGTACTCGTGCGCCAAGCCGAGGGAGTGGGTGCACTCTGGGCTCATGGGATCTCGGGCGACCTCCCCATCGTGCTGGTGGAGATCGATGACGTCGAGGACGTCGGCAACGTTCGGCAGCTCCTGCGCGCGCACGAGTATTGGCGGATGAAGGGCCTCGCGGTCGACCTGGTGATTCTCAACGTACGGGCTCCTTCCTATTTGCAGGATTTACAGACGTTGCTGGAGACCCTCGTCCGCACCAGCCAGTCGTTGCATCGTCACGACGGGCAGGAAGCGCGCGGGAACGTGTTCATCCTCCGTGCAGATCGCGTCACGACCGCGCAGCGCGACGTGCTGGTGGCCGTGGCGCGGGTGACGCTCTCCAGCCGGCGTGGCCCGCTGGCCTCCCAGGTCGCGTCAGCTCAGTGGCAAGAGCCAGCAGCGAACGCCACCCCACGTCGCACACCCCTGGCCGCGGCGCCCCTGCCCGTCGCCGCGGCGTCCACCGGCGACCTCGAGTTCTTCAATGGGCTCGGAGGCTTCGCCGCGGAGGGCCGGGAGTATCGGACGGTTCAGAGCCCGGGACAGCGGACGCCTGCCCCCTGGATCAACGTGATCGCCAATCCGGTCTTCGGATGCCTGGTCTCTGAGAGCGGAGTGGGGTGTACCTGGTCCATCAACAGCCAGCTGAATCGGCTGACACCCTGGTCGAATGATCCGGTGACCGACCCGCCGAGCGAGATCCTGTACGTGCGGGATGAGCAGTCCGGCGAGCTGTGGAGTCCAACCCCGTCGCCGATCCGCGAAGAAGCGGGACAATACGTGGTGCGACACGGCCAGGGCTGGAGCCGGTTCGAATACGAAGCCCACGGCATGACGCTCGAGCTCCTGCAGTTCGTTCCGGTCGAGGATCCGATCAAGGTCTCGCGTCTCATCCTGACCAATCGATCTTCGCGCCCCCGGCGACTGTCGGTAACGGCGTATCTGGAATGGGTCCTCGGCGCCACCAGGAGCGGTTCCGCGCCTTTCGTCGTCACCGAGATGGACTCCCAGACCGGCGCGATGTTCGCCCGGAACACCTGGAACCGTGACTTCGGAACCAGGATCGCGTTCGCCGATCTCGGTGGCAGGCAAACCGAGTGGACCGGAGATCGAACCGAATTCCTGGGGCGCAACGGCACCTGCGAGCGTCCAGCCGCGCTCACCCGTCTCGAACCCCTGTCGGGCCGAACCGGGCCCGCACTGGATCCCTGTTGCGCCCAGAGGACGACTGTCACGATTCCGCCGGGCGGCCGGGAAAGCCTCGTGTTCCTCCTGGGCCAGGCCGAGACCCGCGAACACGCCGGCGCGCTGGTCCTGCGCTATCGCTCGGAGGACCTCGACGCGCAATTGAAGGCCGTCGGCGACGGCTGGGACGATGTCCTCGGCAGAGTCCAGGTGACCACACCGGACCGTTCGCTGGACCTCATGCTCAATCGCTGGCTCCTCTATCAGACGCTGGGCTGTCGCCTGTGGGGTCGGGCCGGCTTCTACCAGGCCAGCGGCGCATTCGGATTCCGCGATCAGCTGCAGGATGTCATGGCATTGGCCATATCACGGCCCGACCTGGCCCGCGCACAGGTATTGAAGGCGGCTTCCCGCCAGTTCGTCGAGGGTGACGTGCAGCACTGGTGGCACGAGCCGTCGGGCAACGGTGTGCGCACTCGCATCGCCGATGACCTGCTCTGGCTCCCCTGCGTGACGGCACACTATCTCGAGGTGACAACCGACCAGGCGATCCTCGAGGAATCCGTGCCGTTCCTCGAAGGAGCGACGCTCGCGGCCGGGCAGTTGGAATCGTTTTTTGAGCCGCGGATCTGCAGTGCCGACGGAACCCTGTTCGAGCACTGCGCCCGGGCCATCGACCGGAGCCTCGAGGTCGGCGCCCATGGCCTCCCGCTCATCGGAACCGGCGATTGGAACGACGGAATGAACCGGGTGGGAGTCGAGGGCCGGGGCGAGAGCGTGTGGCTGGCGTGGTTTCTTCAGTCGCTGCTCAGCGTCTGGGCCCCCATCGCTGAGGAACGGGGAGAGAGTCAGCGGGCGACGACGTGGCACAGCCATGCGGCGGCGCTCAAGAAAGCCGTGGATCGCGAGGCATGGGACGGGGAATGGTACCGCCGCGCCTATTTCGATGACGGCACACCGCTCGGTTCGGCCGTCAACGACGCCTGCTCCATCGACTCGATCGCCCAATCGTGGAGCGTGATCTCGGGTGCCGCGGATCCCGATCGGGCCCGGCGCGCCATGCAGTCCGTGGACCAACGGCTGGTGCGAAGGGCCGATGGGCTGGTCTTGCTCCTCACACCGCCATTCGACACCACGGATCTTGAGCCCGGCTACATCAAGGGGTATCTGCCCGGCGTGCGCGAGAACGGGGGGCAGTACACCCACGCGGCCATCTGGGTGGTCATTGCGTTCGCCCTGCTGGGCGATGGCGACAAGGCCGCGGAGCTGTTTGCGATGCTCAACCCCATCTCCCATTCGGCCACGCCGACCGATGTGCACCGATACCAGGTCGAGCCATACGTCGTCGCGGCGGACGTCTATTCCGAGCCGCCGCATATCGGTCGGGGCGGCTGGACCTGGTATACCGGGTCGGCCGGGTGGCTGTACCGCGCGGGGCTCGAATGGCTGCTTGGCTTCCGGCTGAGAGGCACGCGACTGGTACTCGATCCGTGCATCCCGCGGCATTGGCCGGGGTTCAGGATCGAGTTCCGTTTCCGATCGGCACGCTACGAGATCATGGTGGAGAACCCGCGGGGTGCCGGTCGGGGAGTCTCAACACTCGAGCTCGACGCCGTGCCGCTGGTGGACCCGCGCGGCATCCCGCTCGCCGACGACAACCAGACTCATCGGGTTCGGGTCGTGCTGGGGTAGGGTTGACGCGGACGCCACGTACGTTCTCACTTTGCAAGCCAGTCGCCGATAGGAGCTCTCCTGATGGTTGACTACCGATACCTGATCATCGGCGGCGGCATGACCGCCGATGCGGCGACGACCGGCATCCGGGAGGTAGACGCCACCGGTACGATCGGCATGATCAGCGCCGATCCGCACCCACCCTACAACCGCCCACCGCTCTCCAAGGGACTGTGGAAGGGAGAGGACGAGGAGAGCATCTGGCGGGGCACCGAGGCGCGGGGAATCCAAGTGCATCTGGGACGTCGGGTCGTGAGTATCGACGCCCACGCGAAGACCGTCACGGATGATCGCGGGACGGTCTACTCCTTCCAGAGTCTCCTCTTCGCGACGGGCGGCGACCCTCGGCGGCTCGCAGACGATTCGGGCCAGGTCATCTACTACCGCACGTTCGACGATTACCGTCGTCTCCGCACGATGGCCGCGGACCCGGTGCGGTTTGCCGTCATCGGCGGCGGGTTCATCGGCTCGGAGATCGCCGCCGCCCTGCGGCTCCAGGGCCGGGACGTGGTGATGATCGTCCCCGACGCCGGGCTCGCCGCTCGAGTATTTCCCGATGCGCTCTCACGGTTCCTGGTCGATTACTACCGCGAGAAGGGCGTCGAGATGCGGATGGGAGAGCGGATGACAGGGCTCGATCGGCGGGAAGGCGGCAAGGTCGCGGTGCGCACGGCCGCGGGCAAGGAGCTCGAGGCCGATGTGGTCGTCGCGGGCCTCGGCATCGTGCCGAACGTAGCCCTGGCCGAGGCGGCCGGCGTGCGGGTGGAAAACGGCATCCTGGTGGACGAGTTCCTGCGAACCAGTCACCCCGACATCTACGCCGCCGGGGACGTGGCGAACTTCTTCAATCCGGCGCTCGGGAAGCGCATCCGGGTCGAGCATGAAGACAATGCCAATACGATGGGCCGTCACGCCGGTCTGAACATGGCAGGCCGAGCGACTCCCTACCACCATCTCCCGTTCTTCTACTCCGACCTCTTCGACCTGGGCTACGAGGCCGTCGGGGATGTGGACGCTCGCCACGAGACGTTCGCCGACTGGAAGGAACCGATGCGGGAGGGCGTCGTCTACTACCTGGGCGAGGGTCGGGTGCGCGGTGTGCTGCTCTGGAATACGTGGGGCCAGGTGGAGGCGGCGCGGGCGTTGATCGCTGAGCCCGGGCCGTTCAAGGCCGCGGACCTCAGGGGCCGGCTGCCCGCCTGAGGGCATCGGTTTCCCGGCTGCTCAAATGAGCCCGCGTCGCTGCGCGTGAGTCACCGCCTCGAGCCGGCTATGGGTGCGGAGCTTGCGATTGATATGGTGGAGGTGGTTGCGGAGGGTCTGGGGAGAAATCCGCAGCGTCTTGGCGATCGTGGCGGAGTTCCTGCCTTCCGCGAAGAGCTTGAGGATGCGGCGCTCGTGGGCGGAGAGCGGCTCGACCGGCGCGTGCTGGGACTGGTCATCGGCAAGAGCAACGATCTGCCGTGCGGCCTCCAGCATCCGATTGACCAGCTTGGTGTTGAGGCGGCTCTGGGCGATGTCACGCGCCAGCCGCACCAGGAGCCGCTGTCCGGTTCGCTGGTTCGTAAAGACAATCGTGGACACGTTCACCCAGAGCCTTGCGCCCGATCGTGTGCGGACGTCCAGGTCGAAGTGCGGAATCACCCCGCCCGCCCGGGCCGGGTCGCGGACTGGGACGCCGGCTCCGCCAACGAGCGGCTCGGTCCCCAAAGCGTCGTACGCATCGAGGACCTCCTCGATGTGTCGACCCAGCACCTCGCTCGCCGGATAGCCCAAGAGGCGCTCCGCCGCGCGGTTCCACGATCGGATCTGGCCGCCGTCGGTCACGGTGTACGCGGCATCCGCAGTCTGCTCGAGCAAGGCGAACAGTTCCGTTTCAAGCACTGTTTTCTCGTGGAGCGGACGCACGCATCCTAGCGTCCCGGAAGGCGCGGGACCAGACCCACCAGGAGCGGGTCAGTGGACCACTCCGGATGATTTGCAGAGTGGGTGCGGGCCCGCCCTCGAAAAAGCTATCGGTACTGGGTCAGTCTGGATTGTGACACCGAGTGGGTGGGGGTGCGCCCGTGAAAAAGCCATCCGCATAAGTGGTTCGCGTGGCAAGACGGCCTCGGCAAGCACTGTCAGGGGACACGCCTCTCACTCCGCAGTACAATCGCTTCATTGCGCCCGATGCTCTGGATCGGCAACCCTCCTCGTCGGATGCATCAAACCCACGAGGCGGAGGCCCGGAATGAGGGAGACGGTGGCGCACGTGCTTCGGGTTCAGTCGCCGTATCGGCTCGACCTCACCGTGAAAGTCCTGCGACGGCTGCCAAGCAATCCGGTCGACGTACTCACCGCCGACGGCACCTATCTCCGGCTGCTCGGGGATCCGGCCGCGCCCACAGTCGCCCGGGTACGACAGCCGAATCCCGAGACCCTCACCATCGAGCTCACCGGGAACCAGCGGCAGCATCAGCGTTTGCTGGCGCTCCTGTCCGGAATGCTGGGCGTGAACGTGGATCTGACGCCGTTCTATCGATCGGCGGAGTGCCTGCCCTGGCTCCTGCCACTGGTGCGGCGGATGCAGGGGGTGAAGCCCCCGCGCTATCCGACGCTCTGGGAAGCTTGCGTGAACGCGGTGGTCTTCCAGCAGCTCAGCCTCGTGGCGGCGAGCAGCGTTACCCGCCGCCTCGTCATGACGCTGGGAGAACCGGTTCGATGCGACGAGGCGGTGCTGTATCCCTTTCCGGGCGTCGCGGAATTCCTCCGCGTCCCCGATGCCGAATTGCGTGGCACGGGCCTCAGCGCCGGCAAGCTCGTCACCTTGCGGCGCGCCGCGGAGGCCATCGCCGGTGGACTCGACGAGGCCTCGCTGATGGCGCACCCGAGCGCGGCCGCCGCGGCCCTGCTGCGCCGGATCAAGGGGATCGGCCCGTGGACTGCGACCGTGATCCTGCTGCGCGGGTTGGGTCGCCTGGACGTGTTTCCTGGAGGTGATACCAGTGTGGCCCGGAACCTCGCCCTGGTCGGGGGATCCGCGCCACTCGATCTCCCCGCGGCACTCGAGGTACTCGGCCCCGTCCAGGGGATGCTCTACTACCACCTGTTGCTCGCCCGGCTGGAGGCTTGCGGTGACGTGCTCCCTCCGACGCCGCCGGTCTCCTGACGCGGGTCCACTCGGCCGGGAAAGAGGGTTGACCGTGCGCGAGCGTGAATGGCGGACCTCTGGGGCAAGGCCGACGGGTATACCTATATAAGGATGGAGGGCACAGAGGTGCCCGGAACGAATGCCATGACGACCGTCTTCCTCCTCGACGTGGATAACACACTCCTCGACAATGACCGGGTCGTTGCCGACCTGAGGCGTCATCTCCTCCGCGTGGTTGGCCCCGAACGGGAGGCGCGGTATTGGGCGATCTTCGAGCAGCACCGTGCCGAGGTCGGCTACGCCGACTACCTGGGAACGCTGCAACGCTGCCGCCTCGAGGACCCCCGCGACCAGCACCTGCGCACCATTGCCTCATTTCTCCTGGGCTATCCCTTCGCCAACTGCCTGTATCCGGGCGCACTCGAAGTCCTGGCGCTGCTCGGTGCCCGGGGCCGCACCGTCATCCTCTCCGATGGCGATGTGGTCTTTCAGCCGCTCAAGGTCGAGCGCTCCGGGCTGTTCGCCGCGGTCGACGGACGGGTGCTCATCTACGTCCACAAGGAGCAGGAGCTTGACGACGTCGAACGGCTCTATCCGGCGGATCATTACGTATTCGTCGACGACAAGATCCGACTGCTGACCGCGTTCAAACGAACCTGGGGCGATCGGGTCACCACCGTGTTCCCACGGCAGGGGCACTACGCCCACGACCCCGAGGTGGTCGCCTGGCCGGCGCCGGACATCACGATCGAGCGCATCGGCGCGCTGCTCGCCGCCGACCTGTTGCCCGGCGGCGCGGCGCCACCCAGGAGGCACTCATGAAAGCCACCCGACGGTTGCAGGACGCCGGCCAGAGTCTCTGGCTCGACAACATGACGCGCGGCCTGCTCGCGACCGGCGGCCTCGGGCGCTACATCCGGGATTTCTCCATCACGGGGCTCACGTCCAACCCGTCGATCTTCGACCACGCGATCAGGAACAGCCCCGACTACGACAGGGCCATCCGCGAGAAGATGTCGGCCGGCAGGGCCGGCGAGTCGCTGTTCTTCGAGCTGGCGATCGAGGACCTGACCGGCGCGGCCGATCTGTTCCGGCCGATCCACGAGGCGACCAATCGCGTCGACGGCTGGGTGTCGCTAGAGGTATCTCCCAGGCTGGCGGGGGACACGGCCGGCACCGTGGCGTCCGCCAGGGCACTCTCGGATCAAGCGGACCGGCCCAACTTCTTCATCAAGATTCCCGGTAATGCGCACGGCGTCCCAGCCATCGAGGAAGCGACTTTCGCCGGCGTGCCGATCAACGTGACGCTGCTCTTCTCGCGCGAGCACTACGTGGCCGCGGCCGAGGCGTACATCCGGGGCATCGAGCGCCGGGTCGCCGCCGGTCTCAACCCCGACGTCCCCTCGGTGGCGTCGCTGTTCGTGAGCCGCTGGGACGTGGCGGTCGCGTCGAAGGTCCCGCCCGAGCTTCATAACCGGCTCGGCATCGCGATGGCCCGGCGCACCTACCGGGCGTACCACGATGTGCTCGCCTCCGACCGCTGGCTCCGGCTCCTCAACCTGGGTGCCCGATCGCAGCGACTCCTTTGGGCCAGCACCGGGACCAAGGACCCGAAAGCGTCGGACCTGCTCTACGTCGAGGCGCTGGCAGCTCCCTTCACCGTGAATACGATACCGGAGAAGACGCTGCTCGCCCTCGCGGAGCACGGCGACATCGGCGCGTTGATGCCGCACGATGGGGGGGATGGAGAGGCGGTGCTCCAAACATTCACGCAGGCTGGCGTCGACCTCGACGCCCTCGCGTCCCAGCTTCAGGAGGAGGGAGCCGCGGCGTTCGTCAAGTCGTGGGACGACCTCCTGGCGTGTCTGGCCGACAAGGGCTCGGTCCTGGAACGGGCCGGGTGACCATAACGCACTGCGTCCTGGAGGCACCCGGAAATGACGAAACGATTCAAGGTGGGTGACCTGGTCACCTGGAACTCGGAGGCCGGGCACGTTCGTGGTCACATCATACGGGTCCACACGAAGGACGTGGCGTACAAGGGATACACCCACCACGCGAGCGTCGATGAGCCTCAGTACGAAATCAGGAGCGACAAGACCGACCACATCGCGATGCACAAGGGATCGGCGCTGAAAAGGGTCGATAAGTGACCGTAAGCCCGCTCAAACTGTGGACCGTCGGCCACTCGACCCGAACGATCGAGGAATTCATTGACCTGCTGCGCCATCACCGCATCGAGACTCTGGTTGATGTGCGCCGCTTTCCCGGCTCGCGCCGCTTTCCTCACTTCGGCAGCAGCGCGCTGCATGACGCCCTGCGCGCGGCGGGTATCCACTACCATCACCTGGTCGAGCTGGGCGGGCGGCGGCCGGCTCGGCCCGACTCCCGCAACGTCGCCTGGCATAATGCTTCGTTTCGCGGTTATGCCGATTACATGGAGACCCAGCCGTTCCGCGACGGCATCGCCCGCCTGGTGGAGATCGCTCGCGCCGGACAAACGGCGTTGATGTGTTCGGAAGCGCTCTGGTGGCGGTGCCATCGATCGATGATCGCCGACTTTTTGAAGGCGACTGGAGTAGAGGTCTTTCACATTCTGGACCCGCTCAAGGTTCAGGCGCATTCGTACCGGGTACCGGCACGGATCGTGGAAGGTCAACTCGCATACGCCGGGAGCCAGGAGGAGCCGTAATGCCGAACATGGCAGGGACGATCGATGAACTCTGCATCAACACCATTCGAACCCTTTCCATCGATGCCGTCGAGAAAGCGAAGTCGGGCCATCCGGGCATGCCCATGGGCGCGGCCACGATGGCCTACGTCCTGTGGACGCGCCATCTCCGGCATCACCCCCGCAATCCGGAGTGGCCCGACCGCGACCGGTTCGTGCTCTCGGCGGGACACGCGAGCATGCTGCTGTATAGTCTCCTGTTTCTGACCGGGTACGACGTGACGCTGGAGGACATCAAGCAGTTCCGGCAGTGGGGCAGCCGGACACCCGGCCATCCCGAGAAGGACCGGACCCCCGGTGTCGAGGTGACCACAGGACCGCTTGGCCAGGGCTTCGGAAACGCTGTGGGCATGGCGATCGCGGAGCGGTGGCTCGCGGCGACCTTCAATCGCCCCGGCCACGCCGTCGTGGACCACTATACCTACGTGATGGCCAGTGACGGGGACATGATGGAGGGGCTCAGCGCCGAGGCGGCTTCGCTCGCAGGCGACCTGCGTCTTGGACGCTTGATCGTGCTCTACGACTCGAACCGGATCACGCTCTCGGCGACAACCGACATCACCTTCTCGGAGAATCTCGCCGGGCGCTTCGAGGCCTGCGGATGGCACGTGCAGCAGATCGATGGACTCGATCCGGATGCGGTGGATTCGGCACTGAGCGCGGCCCGCGCGATCGAAGATCGGCCTTCCCTCGTCATTGCTCGCACCCACATCGGCTTCGGAAGCCCGCACAAACAGGACACCTGGCATGCGCACGGCGAGCCGCTCGGGCCCGATGAAGTGGTGCTCACCAAGCGCACCTACGGCTGGCCCGAAGAACCCGCGTTCGCTGTCCCCGACGAAGCACTCCGCGAGTTTCGCCTGGTGGAGTCGCGTGGAGCCACACTGGAGGCAGACTGGCAGCGGCGCATGACGGCCTACCGGACGGCGCACCCCGCGTCGGCCCTCGCGTTCGAGCGTGGCATGGCCGGGGAGCTCCCCGCGGGGTGGGAGGCCAGGTTACCGGCGTTCACACCCCAGGACGGGGACATGGCCACCCGGGACGCCGGCGGCAGCGTGATCAATGCCCTGGCCGACGTGGTGCCGAACCTGATCGGCGGGTCCGGGGACCTCGATCCCTCGACGCGCACCATGATGAA
>DATEOL010000030.1:0-5172 GCA_035274025.1 Gemmatimonadales bacterium
AGCCGGGTCGCCGGTCGCCCGTTACCCGTCGCCCGCTTCCTCCGATGATCGACGACTCCCGGCTCCGCGGTCTCGATCCCTCCTTGCTCACCGCACTTGCGGTGATCGTGCGCGATTCGGATCCGCGCGAAGGCATGGCGCTCGGCGACCTGGTGCGGGGCTATCGCGACCTCCTGATTTCGCGCCAGACCGACTTCACCACCGAGTCGCCGAGCTTCCGGGACTCGCTGCTGGAGCAGGTGCAGGAACAGGTGCTGCCGCAGCTGATCTCGGGCGGCTGGATCGCGAGCGACCGGGAAGGGGCGCGGGCACGGGTCGTCCCGGTGGGGGAGTGGTGGAACGAAGCCCTGGCCAACCGGGAGGCCGCCAGCTCCCGGATCCTGGAGTTGGCGTTCCCCCAGGCGGCCCCGATTCCGGTCCTCCCACCCCCCACCACAGGGGGCGGCAGCCTGCTCGAATGTGAGGGATTGAACAAGGCGTTCAAGCGCCGGAGGGTGGTGAAGGATGTCTCGATTCACGTCGCCCAGGGCGAGGTGATCGGACTCCTGGGGCCCAACGGCGCCGGAAAGACGACGACGTTCTATCTCATTACGGGGCTTATACGTCCGGACTCTGGCAAAATCCGGCTGGATGGCAGGGACATCACCCGGTCGCCCATGTTCCGGCGGGCCCGGTCGGGCATTGGATACCTCGCCCAGGAGCCGTCCGTTTTCCGGAAATTGACTGTGGAACAGAATGTGCTAGCAATACTGGAAACCCAGGGTCTCGCGCGAGAAGAACGGCAGCATCGGCTGGAAGGATTGCTGGACGAATTGTCCATCAAGCACCTCCGTAAGGCCAAGGCGTATTCGCTGTCCGGCGGGGAACGTCGCCGGCTCGAAATAACCAGGGCGCTGGTCACGCGTCCCAAGTTCATGCTGCTTGACGAGCCGTTTGCGGGCGTGGACCCGATTGCCGTCCACGACATCCAGACCATCGTAGGGGGACTCCGGCACCGCGGGATTGGTGTCGTCATCACCGACCACAACGTCGAGCAGACCCTCGAGATCGTCGATCGGGCCTACATCATGTTCGAAGGCTCGGTCCAGGCCTCGGGAACGGTTCGCGAGCTGGTCTTCAATGACCAGGTAGCGGACCTCTATCTCGGACCGACCCTCACGGCCCGGCTCAGGGCCCGGATGGAGAGGACGGCGTGAAGCAGGGCCTAACTCAGCACACCGGACTGCGGCAAGAGCTGCGCATCAATCCACGCCTGTACCAGGCGATGGACATGCTCTACATGCCGATGATGGACCTGCAGCAGCACCTGAAACAGGAGCTGCTGGTCAATCCCTTCCTCGAGCTCGTGGAGCCCGAGGAGGAGGAGCCGGGTGCGGAGAAGTCCCCCGACGCGGAAAAGGAGAAGGAAAAGGCCGAGAAGGAGCAGGAGATCGACTGGGAGGAGATTCTCCTCAACGGCTTCGACGTCGGCGGCGCCAAGCAGCAATTCGAATCCCAGGAATATCTCGAGCCGATCGCGGTCGAATCGGCCGACCTCATCGATCATCTCCGCCAGCAGCTCAACCTGCTCCAGCTGAAGCCGCGTCAGGCCCTGCTCGGCGAGGAGCTGCTGGGCCACATCGGCGACGACGGCTACCTCGCGACATCGCTCGAGGACGTCCTCCTCACCGTCAACCAGATGCTCCAGGCGGCGGCCCCGGGGCAGATGTCGGAGGAGGGGGAAGAGGACCTCGAGGAGCTCGAGGAGGAAGCGGCGTCCCGGAAGTCCGCCGGTGAAGCCGCCCCGGGCATCCCGCTCTTCACGGTGAACGAGGTGGAAGAGGCGCTGCGGATCCTGCAGACCCTCGATCCTCCGGGCGTCGGCGCACGCGACCTCCGCGAGTGCCTGCTGCTCCAGATGGCCGACGACGACAAAGCCGACTCGCTCGCGCGCCAGCTCGTCGCGGATTCCTTCGAGGACCTGAAGGCGCACCGCTGGAACGACCTCGCGAAGCGTTACGCGGTCGAGCCCGCCCGGGTCCAGGGCGCCGCGGATTCCCTGGCGCGTTACGACCCCAAACCGGGCCTCAAGTACGCCAATCGCTCCGATGGCTATATCATCCCTGACCTGGTGGTCGAGAAGGTGGACGGGATCTACCACGTCTTCCTGAACGACACGGGCATGCCCCGGCTCCGTCTCTCCCGCTCGTACCAGGAGATCGCGCGCGAGCGCGGCAAGCTCACCCAGGAGAATCGCGAGTTCATCACCACCAAGATGAACTCGGCCAACTGGATGATTCAGGCCATCGAGCAGCGCCGGCAGACCATGCTCAAGGTGATGAACTTCATCGTCGATCGGCAGCGCGCCTTCTTCGAGAAGGGCGTGGAGTACCTCAAGCCCCTCACCCTCCGCGAGGTCGCGGACGTGATCAGCATGCACGAGTCGACCGTGAGCCGGGTGACCAACGAGAAGTACGTGCAGACGCCGCGCGGCGTGCTGCCGCTCAAGTTCTTCTTCTCGAGCGCGCTCTCCACCGCGTCGGGTGAAGAAGCGAGCGCACGGTCGATCCGCGCCAAGCTGCAGAAGATGGTCGGGGAGGAAAACCCCGGAAAGCCGCTCACCGACCAGCAGATCGTACACCTCTTCCAGGAGCAGGGTATCCAGATCGCGCGTCGCACGGTCGCCAAGTACCGCGACCAGCTGGGGATCCTGCCGGCACGGATGCGCAAGCGGGTATGACCGCGCCCGACCGGGCGGTGGACGTCAGCCTCCTGGTTCCCGCCAAGGATGAGGCGGAGAATCTCCCCGAGTTCCTGCGTCAGTGCGCCGCCTCCCTGGGCGGCGCGCCGTTTTCATTCGAGGTCGTCGTCGTGGATGACGGCTCGCGCGACGACAGCACGGCGGTGCTCGCCAACCTCGCGAAGGAGTATCCCTTCCTCCAGGTGGTACGTCACCGGCGCCAGCGGGGCATCGCCGAGGCCCTGCGGAGCGCCGGCGATCGGGCATCCGGCGACATCCACGTGTTCTATCCCGCCGACCTGCAGTACCGGCCTGAGGACATTCCACGACTCGTGGCCCCGATCCTCGCGGGCACCGCCGACATCGTGACCGGGACCAAGCAGGGCAAGTACGAGAAGCGCTTCGTCTCGAGCATTTACAATCGTCTCTGCCGCCTCCTGTTCGGCGTGCAGGTCGAGGATTTGAATTCGGTCAAGGCCTGGCGGCGCGAGGCGCTCGCCAATGTGCCGATGCGCCCCGACTGGCACCGCTACATGGTGGTGATCGCGGTGACCGACGGATACCGGCTCACGTCGGTTCCGGTGCCGCTGCATCCGCGCACGGCCGGCGTGTCCAAGTTCAACTGGACCCGGATCCCGATCGGCGTGTTCGACCTCCTGTCGGTGTGGTTCCAGCTTCGCTTCGGGCGCAAGCCGATGCTCTTCTTCGGCGTCGCCGGCGCGACGCTCTTCACGATCGGCTTCATTGCGGGCATCGTTGCCCTCGTGCTTCGTTTCGGGTACGGCATCGGATTCCGGCCCCTGCTCAACCTGGTGGAGACCATGGTCATCAGCGGCATCGCGCTCTTCGGCTTCGGGTTCGTGGGTGAGCTCGTGGCGGGGATGCGCGAGGAACAACGGGAGATGATACGCGCCATCAGTCGGATGGGGCGCGACCAGGGTCCGTAACCGTGCGGGTTGTTTTCCTGACTCACAACTATCCCCGGCATGCCGGGGATATCGCGGGTGCATTTCTTCACCCGCTCGCGACCGCGCTGCGCGCGCGGGGCGTCGACGTGCGTGTCGTGGCGCCAAGCGACCAGGGGAAGGGCGGGGAAGACGAAGTCGACGGCGTCCCGGTCGTCCGGGCCCGCTACGCGGCCCCGGAGCGGGAACGCTACGCCTACACCGGCGCCATGTCCGAGGCGATCCGGAGTCCCGAGGGACTCGCCGCGCTCTGGACCCTCCATCGCGCGCTCCGCCACGAGGCGCGTCGGGTCGCGGCCGGGTCGAGTGAAGTCGTCGTCCACGCGCACTGGTGGCTCCCCGCCGGACTCGCCGCGCCGGAAGACCTCCCGCTCGTAGTCACCACCCACGGCACCGACGTCCGGCTGCTCGATCTTTCGCCGGCGCGCATCCTCGCGCGGCGCGTCTTCCGTCGCGCGAAGGTCGTCACCGCGGTTTCCCGATACCTCGCCGCGCGAATCCGGGAGAGCACGGGACGGGAGCTCACCGAGAACCACGTCCAGCCGATGCCGGTGGATTCCACCGGATGGCAATGGAGCACGGGTGGTGAAGGTCTCGTGGTCGTCGCCCGTCTCACGACCCAGAAGCGCATCGACCTGGTCATCGGCGCCGCCGCGAGGCTGGGCATCAAGTGCGTGATCGTCGGTGACGGGCCGGTACGCACCGCGCTGGAGACCCTGGCCAGGGGAAGCGGCGCCTCCGAGCTGTTCGAGTTCACCGGTGCGCTCCCGTTCGACCAGGTTCGCTCCCGACTGCTTCACGCCGGCCTCGCCGTCCTCCCGGCGCGCGCGGAGGGATTTGGTCTCTCCGGTGCGGAAGCGCTGATGTCCGGCGTCCCCCTCGTGATTTGTGAGGATGGAGGCGGCTTGCTCGACCTGGCAGGATCCGACGCGGTGAGAGTGGTGCCTCCAACCGTCGACGGTGTGGCCGGTGGGATCGGCGACCTCCTCGGTTCCGCCGCTGGCCGGTCAGCGGCGCGAACCGCGGGCGGACAATGGCGCGATCGCTTGTCACCTCCAGCCGTGGCCGAGCGTGCCGAGTCATGGTACCGGGAGGCACTGAGTGCGTAGTCGCGTCATCCACGCGGCGCAGATCCTCCTTGGCCTCGCAGTCACGCTCTTCGTCGTCCGATACGTCTCGCGGAACTGGAACGAGGTACGCGGGGCGCACCTCGAATGGCATGTCTCGCTGGTTCCCCTCGTCGCGGCCCTCATCGTCGTGTGGGGCGTTTTCGCCATTCAGGCCGAGTCGTGGCGCCGCATGGTCGCGGGCTGGGGGTACCACCAGCTTTCATGGATCGAAGGGTCCGCGATCTGGCTTCTCTCCAGTATGGCCAAGTACGTCCCCGGGAAGGTGTGGTCGCTCGCCGGGATGGCCGTGATGTCCGAGCGCCGGGGGGTTCCCGCGTGGGTATCCACGGCATCCGCGATCCTGCTGCAGGTCGTGTCG
>DATEOL010000031.1:0-2446 GCA_035274025.1 Gemmatimonadales bacterium
CGCGCCACGTCCTTCTTCATCCATTCGACCTGGACGCTGTCGACGTGGCCGTAATACGCCAGGTCGTCATAGTCGACCGTGTCGAGTCCCATGAAGTGGACCCCGCCGAAGTTGAAGCTGTAATAGTTGGGACCGCGCACCGTGCGATGCAGCCGCTTGCCGTAGACCGGATTGGTGCGGCCCACCAGCGACAGGTGCCGTTCGATGCCGAAGATGTCGTGGTTCCCCGGCACGGTGTACACCGGAACCGAGAAGGTCGCCAGCTCGCGCGAGAGCAGCTCGTAGTACCGGCGCGCCTCCGCCTCGGGGACCCGCAGCGCATCGCGGATCAGGTCGCCGCTGATGATCACGAACGCCGGCTTGAGCGAGTCCACCAGCGCCTTGAGCCGGCGGGTGCGTTCGACATTCTGCTCGCTGATGTGGGTGTCGGACGCCTGCACGAATGTGAACGACCGGAGCGCCGCGACCGCCGCGAGAGGAAAGGCGATCTCGGTTCCCGCGTCCACCCGGCGCCAGTAGGAGCCACGGACCGCGTAACCATCGGGCTGGGTCAGGAAGACGTAGCCGTACCCGTTGGCGGAGAGCGTGAACCGCCCGTCTCCGTCGGTTGCGGTGACACTCACCTGATCGGAGACCGGCACGCCGGCCACACCGGGCTCGCCCGCATCGCGGGTTCCGTTGCCGTTCCGGTCCACGAACACCACGCCGTTCACGGGGACCGCCGCGGCCACCCGCTCGGAACCCTGCGCGGACGCGAGGGACACCCCGCCCGCGAGCAGCGCCAATACTGCGGTAGTCGTTCGCATACCCGAATGATACCTTGAGCGGTGCCCAGGGCCTCCCGTCACGCGCTCACCTTCGTCCTGCTCACGGCCGACTCAACTCTTCGCGATCTTCTCGAGTTCACAAGCGCCGTTCGTATTCCCTGGAGCACCGTTCGCACTTTCAGCAATCCTCACGATTGCGGCCCTCCTGATGGTCGTGAGCCGTAAGCGGTAAGCCGTGAGTCGTGAGCCGTGAGTGGGTAGCGGGAAGCAGGAAGCAGGAAGCTCAGCCCGTCAGGTCCCCTTCCTCATTCCCGGCTCACGGCTACGGCTTACGGCTTACGGCTCACGGCTTACGGCTTACCGCTTACCGCTCACTGCTCACTGCTCACTGCTTACTGCTCACTGCTTACCGCTTACTGAATCCGCGATCAGCGTGCACGCAACGACGACCATCACGAGCGCGACTCCCGGCGCCAGTCCGACCCATGGCGCATTGACCACCGTCTCACGGCCTGACGCGATCATCGTCCCCCACGATGCCGTCGGCGGCTGCACCCCGAGCCCGAGAAACGACAGTCCCGCCTCGAGGGTGATGGCGTAGCCGACACCGAGAGTCGCCGCGGCAAGCACCGGCGAGATCGTGTGCGGAAGCGCGTGGCGCACCAGCACACGGAACTTCCCGGCCCCCAGGGCACGCGCGCTCAGGACGTATGGCCGCGCGAGCTGGGATTTCATCTCGGCATGCACCAGTCGCGCGATCGGCATCCACCCCGTGAACCCGAGGACCAGCACTACCAGCGTCGCGCTCGGCTCCCAGAACGTAGCCAGCAGCAGGAGCAAGACCACCCGAGGAAGACCGAGGGCGAAATCGGTGAAACCGAGCAGCAACGCCTCCACGGACTTCCGTGCCCCGGCCGCGAGGGCGCCCACGCTCACGCCGATCAGCAGTGACAGCCCCATCGCGAGCGCGCCGACGGCGAGGGACACCCGAGCGCCGTGCACCAGCCTGGACCAGACATCGCGGCCGAGACGGTCAGTCCCCAGCGGATGGATCAGACCGGTTGCGTCGAAGGTCGCGGGAGGGAGGAAGCGGGTGTGGGCCACGTCTCCCTGCACATCGGGTCCCACGGGCACGATCCAGGGCGCCGCGATCGCGGCTCCGATGATCAGGACCAGCAGGACGATGCCGAGCCAGCGCAGGTCAGCTCGCCGCATGTCGCTCGCGAAGCCGCGGGTCGGCCCGGGTCAGCAGGAACTCGGCGACCAGGTTGCCCGCGACCACCAGAAGCGCGCTCAGCGTCGAGGCCGCCATCACCACCGGGTAATCCCGCGCCTGCACGGCCTGCACCAGCACATGGCCGACGCCGGGCCAGGCGAAGATCGCCTCGACGAACACCGCGCCGGAAAAGAGCGCCGGCAGGGACAGCCCGAGCAGTGTCACGATTGGCACCAGCGCATTCCGGAGCTGGTGCCGCAGCACCACGCGCGAGCGTCCGAGTCCCCGTGCTCTCGCGGTGAGCAGGAAGGGTGCGTCGTCGAGGTCGATCATCGCCGCGCGGGTGAATCGCGCGGCAGCTCCCAGACCGATCAGGGTCAGCGTCAGGAGTGGCAGGGCAAGGTGCCGCAGCCGGTCCATCGCGAGCGCTTCGCGGGAAAGGAACTCCGAGTCGAGTCCTTCG
>DATEOL010000032.1:0-14901 GCA_035274025.1 Gemmatimonadales bacterium
GGTCGACAGCACCCGGTTCAAGGAGATCAAGGACGGGACGCTCAAGATGCCGGCAACACCGGCGGCCCTCTATTCCCTTTCGGGCGGCGCGGGATCATGGGACCCGGCCACCAATGCGGTGAAGGAAGGCCGGGCGCTGTACGTGGTCTACATCGCCGGCGCCACCGCCGCTTCGACCGGCCTCCCGACCCAGCCGGCCGCGGGACTTCCCTGGATCATGTTCCCGGGGACACCCAAGGCGCACATCATGTTCGTGCCGGAGATGTGAATTGAGGCGGTTGGGGCGGTTGAGGCGGTTGAACCGCCCTAACCGTCCTAACCGCCGGGCCTTAGGGCTTTAGGGCTTTAGGGCTAGTTTTCGGCGTGCCCCACCCCGTCCACCCCAATCTCACCGTGCTGGATCACCCGCTGATCCGGCACAAGCTCGCGATCCTTCGCGAGGTCAATACCACCACCCGCGACTTCCGGCAGCTCGTGAGCGAGATCGCGATGCTCATGACCTATGAGGTCACGCGCGATCTCCAAACCGAGGCGGTGGAAGTGCAGACGCCGCTCGAGCGGACCATCGAGCACATGGTGGCCGGCAAGAAGCTCACCCTGGTGCCGATCCTCCGCGCCGGACTGGGCATGGTGGAAGGGATCTCGACCCTCATTCCATCGGCGCGCATCGGACACATCGGGCTGTTCCGCGATCACGCCACGCTGCGTCCGGTGAGCTACTACTTCAAGGTGCCGGGCGACCCAGGCCGCGACTACTTCATCCTCGACCCGATGCTCGCGACCGGCGGCTCCGCGGTCGCCGCGGTCCAGTCGATCAAGGACGCCGGGGCCCGGCGCATCCGTTTCCTCTGCCTGGTTGCCGCGCCCGAAGGCGTGCGCGCCATGCACGACGCCCATCCCGACGTCCCGGTCTACGCGGCCGCCCTCGACCGGGAGCTCAACGAGCACGGATACATCCTGCCGGGCCTGGGCGACGCCGGCGATCGCATCTTCGGAACCCGATGAGCATCCAACTCACTTTCCACGGGGCCGCGGGACGGGTCACCGGCTCCCTGCACCTGCTGGAGGCGGCGGGCGCGCGTGTGGCCCTCGACGCCGGCCTGTTCCAGGGACCGCGTGCCGAGTCCAACGAGCTCAATCGCACGCTGCCGTTCGACCCGCGGCGCCTCGATGCGATCATCCTGAGTCACGCCCACATCGATCACGCGGGCCGGCTTCCACTCATGGTCCGGCACGGATTTCACGGACCGATCTACGCGACGCCCGCGACCCGCGACCTCTGCGCCGTGATGCTGCCGGACGCCGCGCACATTCAGGAGCAGGATGCCGAGTTTCTCGCCCGGCGCGGCAAGGCCGGCCCCCTGTCCGAACCGCTCTACACCATGCGCGACGCGCTCGGAGTGCAGGACCTCATGGTGGGGGTGCCCTACCGCAGGATTCAGTTCGTCCGGAAGAACCTCTCGTTCGAGTACACCGACGCGGGGCACATCCTGGGCTCCGCATCGGTCGACGTCCGGATCAACGAGGGACAGGGCCCGCACCGTCTCGTCTTCAGCGGCGATATCGGACGGACCGATCTGCCGATCATTCGCGATCCCGATCCGCCGTCCGGCGTCGTCGATACCCTGATCATCGAGTCGACCTACGCCGACACCGACCACCAGCCGGTCGATGACGCCGAACGCCGGCTCGGTGAGGTCGTGCGGACCGTTGCCGCGCGCGGCGGCAAGGTCCTCATCCCGGCGTTCGCGCTCGGGCGGATCCAGGAAGTCGTCTACTCGCTGCACGCGCTCTTCCGCCGCGGCGAGATCCCCCAGATCCCGATTTTCGTCGACAGTCCGCTCGGGGTGAACGCGACCGAGGTCTTCCGCATGCATCCGGAAGTCTTCGATCGCCGCGAGCAGCTCATTACCCAGGTCGACAAGGTCTTCGACTTTCCCCTGGTGCGGTACACCCACGATGTCAGCGAATCCAAGGCGCTCAACTCCCTTGCCGGTCCCGCGGTCATCGTCGCGGCCTCGGGCATGGCGGAGAGCGGGCGAATCCTCCATCACCTGGCGAACCACATCGGCGACCACCGGAACCTGATCCTCTTCGTGGGCTTCCAGGCCGAGCACACCCTCGGCCGGCGAATCCAGGAGGGCGCCGATCCCGTCAAGATCTTCGGCGAGATGCATCCCCGGCGTGCGGAAGTCGTGACGATCAGCGGATATTCGGCGCACGCCGACCGGGGCGGCCTGCGCGCCTGGATCCGCAAGGTCGGTGGACCGATCCGGCGGGCGTTCGTGGTCCACGGTGAAGCAGGGCCGGCGTTCCGGATGGCGCAGATACTGCAAGAGGAGGGCATCGGTGAGGTGATCGTGCCCAAGCATGGAGAATCGTTCGCCTTGTGAAACGACTTGCCGCCTGGATGTTTCGCCTGCTCCTGGGTGGCGCCGTGGTCTACGGCGCCATTCTCGCATATGTCTGGTATGTGAGCAGGCTGGATCAGCGCCAGCCGGTGGACGCCATCCTCGTCCTCGGCGCCGCCCACTACAACGGCAAGCCGTCCCGGGTGCTCCGTGCCAGACTCGATCACGCAACCGAGCTGTATCAGGCGAAGCTGGCGAACGTGATCGTGGTGACCGGCGGCATGGCGGAAGGTGATCGCATGAGCGAGGCGACGGTGAGCAGCAAGTACCTCGCGGAAAAAGGCATCCCCTCCGAAGCAATCGTGGTGCGCCCGGTCGGCCGCGATTCCCGCGAGTCGATCGCCTCAGCCGCGGAATGGCTCGACGATCACGACATGCATTTGGTGCTGCTGGTGAGCGATCCCTTCCACATGGCCAGGCTGGTCGCGGAATCGCGGGCGCACGGACTGTTCGCCTGGGTGTCACCGACTCGCACCAGTCCGATCTCGTCACGGCCGATGGAGGAAATCGGTCGCTTCGCCGGCGAGGCGCTCAAGGTCCCCGTGGTCTGGCTGCGTTCGTTCCGCGCCCAGTTCCAGTAGTCAGATCTCCCCCTCGAGGTCGCGAGCGAGGCAGCCTGTCACGTTGGCGACCGCGAAGCTCAGCCCCTTGAGGTTGCGCTCCGGTGGGACGCCAGGAATCGGTCGCGGATAGCCCGAAGCCGCGTAAACAATCCGACCGTCGACCGTCGACTGTCGACGGATTTCTTCCCGCGGACACTCCCAGTCGAGCAGGACTCCCACCACCCCGGTCAGTGACCCGGGAAGCCAGTCCACCTCGTGGTGCCGCGCCGCCGACACGACCGTAGCACGGCGCGAACGCGCCGCCGCAACGGCAGCTTCCAGCCGCGCGCGGTGCTCCCCGTTCGGCGTGCCGAGACTCAGGTTGATGAACGCCGCACCCTGTTGAGCAGACCACTCGATGGCCTGCGCGAGCACTTCCGCGTTGGTGGAGAGTGTGCGGTCGAAGACCCGGACCGCAATCAGCTCGGCGTCGGGCACCTTTTCCCGGATCGCGGCGGCGACCGCCGTTCCGTGACCGAGCCGGTCCGACCAGTCATCGTCGGTCGTGCCGTCAGCGCGGAAGTGAATTCCATCGGCAATCAGTCCCACGTGAGGATGACCAGAGTGGATGCCCGAGTCGACGACCGCGATGCGCACGTCAGTTTCGTGCGAGCGAGATGACACGGTCGGCTCGCGCGGCGAGATCGGGCCGGTGGGTGATCAGCACCGTCGTGCGGCCGCGCATAACCGCCTCATAGCCGTCGAGCACTTCCGCCTCGACCGCCGGATCGAGGGATGCCGTGGCTTCGTCGAGGACCAGCACCGTCGGGTCCGAAAGGAGCGCCCGCGCGATCGCGATTCGCTGCCGTTCCCCCGCGGAGAGCGCCCGACCCCGTTCGCCCACCTGGGTCGAGAGCCCCTCGGGAAGTCGCGATGTCAGATGGTTGAGCCCCGCGGCCGACGCCGCGCTCGCGACCTCGCCGTCGGTCGCCTCCGGCCTGGTATAGCGGATGTTTTCCGCGATGGTCGCGTTGAAGATCGGCGGCTCCTGGTCCACACGCACCACGTGGCGACGCACGTCGGCGAGCCTGAGCTCCCGCAGGTCGTGCCCGTCGAGCAGGATCCGCCCCTCGGCCGGATCGAGCAGCCGAACCAGGAGATCGCCGATAGTCGACTTCCCGCTGCCGCTCGGCCCCACCAGCGCGACGCGCTCTCCCGGCTTCAGGGTGAAGCTGAGGTTGTCGAGCACGGGTGCGCCCCGATCGAAGGTGAAGCGCACCCGCTCGAACGTCACTTCGCCGCTCGCGCAGGACAGCGGGCGCGCCGCTTCCGCTTCGCGCACCTCGATGGGAATATCGAGGATCTCGAGCACCCGGCGGAGCGAGACCCGCGCGGAGGCGAGGCCGGCGTAGAGACCCATCATCGCCTGCACCGGGGCGAGCAAGCGCATCTGGTAGGCAGTGAAGGCGACGAACGTACCGAGCGTGAGCGTGCCTCCGATGACCCGCGATCCGCCGTAGAGGAAGACCACGGAGGTACCGAGGCCAAGCAGGAGTCCGGGAAGCCCTCCGGCGAGATACGTGAGTCGCCGCATGCGCATGATGGCGTCGACGTACGCGTCGTTGCGGGTCTGGAACCGGCCCACCTCCCGGTCCGCGGCATTGGAGGTGACGACCAGCCGTTGTGCCTGCAGCGTCTCGATGAGGAAGCTGCCCATGTCGGCGCTCCGCTCCCGGGCTCGCGCTACCGCCCCCTCGAGCCGCGCGCGATAGCGGACCAGCGCCCAGACCGAGAGTGGCACGCTCGCGAGACTCACCAGGAAGAGCTTCCAGTCGAGCAGCGCGAGCATCACCACGGTGCCGACCAGCGCGATCACGCTCCCGATCCACGCCAGCAGGGTTTCGGCCGCGACGCGCTGCACTTCCCCGATGTCGGTATTGAGCCGGGTAACGATCTGTCCCAGTGGTGTCGCCGCGTAGAACCGGGGAGAGAGCTGCTGGAGATGCCGGTAGAGGGCGAGCCGCATGTCGAACAGGATCGCGGCCGAGACCCGGGTGTACTTGAGCCCGCTCGCCACGTTGATGAAGAAGCTACCGAGCGCGATGCCCGCGAAGACAAGCACCAGACGGACGAGGATACCCTGGTCGCGCCGGAGAAGGGCATCGTCGACCAGCTGCTTGCTGAGATAGGGAAGCGCGAGGGAAAGCAGGGTACTGAGGCTGCTGAGGCCGGCGACCAGCCCGAGCGCTGGCCAGTAGGGCCGGATCCAGGCTACGACACGCTGTAAATCACGGCTCACGTCTCACGGCTCACGCGTCTCACGGCACCAGGAGGACGTCGATCATGTCGGAATCGAGCGTCACCGTGCGAACGAAGCCGAGTGTCGCCGCATCGTAGATATCGATCGTGCTGCCGGCACCCGTGATATAGAGGAGCTTCCCGTTGGTGCTGGTGAGGAGCTGCATCCGCGGCCGCCCCTTGAACGGCGTGCGACCCGCGACCCGGTGCCCTTCGAGGTCGAAGGTCCAGAACTCGTAGGCCCCGACCCGCTGTTTGAGCCCGTAGCCCTTCTTGCGGTCGGGCGCCAGCGTGAACCCCACCGGCTCGTCCGGACCCAGCGCGTAGAAGTCCACCGACTTGGCCTGCAGGTTGACGCGCGCCACACCCATGATCCGCCGGTTCTGCACCGGGTCGGTCATCCGGAAGAGTCCGGTGTAGTAACCCGGCTCCTCGTAAAGGCTCTCGGGGAATCCGAAGCCGAACTGTCCCATCCCGCCCTCCAGCGGTTGCGACAGCTTCCAGCGATCGACCACGGTGAACTTGTCGGTCTCGTAGACCAGGATGTCGTCGCCGAAGAGATACATGTACTTCCCGTCCGGCGAGAACTGGAATCCCGCGAATTCCCGCTCCTCGTTCTTGGGCCAGGGGATCGTGTCGGTCACCGCGTGCTTGGCGAGGTCGTAGCGGACCAGGACCGACTTGCCGATCTCGAACCGGTCCGGCTTCCGCGTCGTCGCCTTGATCAGCAGGATCGCGAAGCGCTCCTTCGGATCCAGCCCCATGCCGTAGAAGCGCACTTTGGTAGCACCGCTCGAAAGCTGGAAGGAGTCGACCAGGGCGCGGCTGGCCAGGTCGTACACCCGGACCCGCTCGAAGGGCGCGTCCTGGACGTACAGCTTCTTGCGGTCCAGCGTCAGCGTGATGCCGATGGGCAGGCCGGCGTCGAACGGGATCTTGTGGGCCACGGTCATCGTGGACTCCGGGATCACGTAGGTCGCCCGCGAGTAGGTCGTGATGTAAAACGTCCCGTTGCCCCCGCCCTGTGCCGCGAGCGGGGAAGCCAGGACAGCCGCGAGGAGACCGGCCCGCACAACGATCATGGGAAGATCAGGTCGATGTTGCGCCAGTCTTTCTGGGCCGAGGCACACTTCCCGGACCATTCCGGCGCATGGTTGTAGTGATCCGGCACGTGGGCCGGCCAGAAGCAGGTGAGATAGCAGTCGAAGAGGTCGCGCTCCACCGGCTGGCAGAGTCCCGCCGTTCCGCCGCTCGAATCCGCTTCCCACCCCGGCGAGAACACGAACGAACAGCCAAGCGGGATGTGCGGGCCGGGCCCGCCCGGTCCCTGGAGCGCCACGACATCGTTGGACACGGTCTCCTCGACCATGCCCGCCTTGCGATTGATCGCTTTGAGATGCCTCATCACTCCGCCCTTTCCGCCTTTCCGCCGATCCGCCCGGCCCCTACGCCAACCATTCGAGATACTCCGGCCGTTTTTCCGCCAGCTCACCGTAAATGCGGAGACAGGTATCCGTCCAGTGCCTGATCCAGGTGCAGTAATGCAGGTTCGGCTCCGCCGTGTCGCCGTACCGGGTATGCGCCTCATGATAGCAGCCGCCGGCGCAGATCGGCCGCGCCCAGCAGACACTGCAATCGGTCTTCTGGTCGACGTGATGCCGATCCAGGAAGGCCTGCTGCATCTCGCGGTTGAGCCCGGTCTGGACCGAGCCCAGCTCGTGCTCCTTGGAGCCGGCAAAACGATGGCAGAGTGAGACGTCCCCGTCGGTCGCGACGCCGAGCAGTCCGAAGCCAGCGCCGCAGGGATACGCCTTGCTCATCCCCTTGTGAATTTCCTGCAGGGTGTCGCGCACGTTGCTGAAGCCGTGGTGCCGGCCCGCGATGATCGCGTCGCGGAACTCGTACGCGAGGGTATCGAACTGGTCGAGCATCAGCTCGTATCCCGAGCCCTCGATCGCCCAGTCTCTCGTCCACGACGTGGTGACCGGCGCGAAGCCCACTTCGCGGAACCCGATTTCTTCCACCAGGTGGCGGTAGATCTCCACGACCTCGAGGTTCTGCCTGGTGAGCGTCACCCGCGCACCCACCGGGCGCCGCGTGTGCCGTGCCAGCAACGCCTTGATCCGCGGGAGCACCACCTCGTAGCTCCCCTTGCCGTTGTGGAAGACCCGGAAACGGTCCTGCGACTGCTTCGGTCCGTCGATCGAGACCGTGACACCCACGTCGTTCTCGACCAGCCAGTCGATGATCTCTTCGGTGAGGAGCGTTGCGTTCGTCGTCAGACTGAAGTCCACCGTCTTGCCGATTTGAGCGGCACGGTCGCGCGCGTACCGAACCGTGCTTCGCAGCACCTTCGCGTTGAGCAGCGTCTCGCCGCCGAAGAAGGTCACATGGACATGCTTGCTCTCGCCCGCCTCACCGAACGCGAAGTCGACGCTCTGCCGCGCGACCTCCTCGCTCATGAAGCGCGGGGTGGACTCCGCCGCCGAGCCGGGGATCCGGTCCTCGCCGTACTCGTAGCAATAGGTGCAGGCGAGGTTGCACTTGCTGGTGACGTTGAGGACGATGGTCTGGAGCGGGATCCGGCGCGGCGGCTTGGGAACCACCGGCGCCGGGGCCGCGATCGAACGGATCGCCCTTGCACCCGCCAGCTCGACGATCGTCTGCTGCACCACCGCTTCGTCGAAGCGCCCCGCCAGCGCGGTCGCGATTTCGCCCGCGCTCCGCGGCGACTCCGCCAGGGTGTCTAGCACCGCGCCCGACGCGTCATCCAGCCCGAACACCGCCGCGCTCGGCACCAGGTACAGGAACCGGCGGCCGGCGGCCTCGAACGGATGGAACTCGGCGAGCGCGAGCTGGGTCATGGCACAGGTCTCCCGGCGGTCCCCTCGGCGCTCGGGTCCCACCGCATGTAGAGCGGCACGGTGACAAGCAGGTGCGCGCGAGCCCGGAGCTGCGTGGCTCCGGGCGGCGAATAGGTCGCGACCACCCACACATCGCCCACGTTGTTGCGGTTGCCCGGGCGCTGTGGATTGGGCCCGTCCACCGCGGGCGTGAAGAGGCCGTTCTGGTCCAGGGTCCCGACGTACTTCATGTCATCGTCGTCGAAGGTCACGGTGTACTCCTCGATGCTCCAGGTCACCGGCACGGCGCCAAGCGGGAGATCATCGGCCGTGTCGGGTTTCCCATCGGGTCCGTCGTTGTAGGCCGCGACCTCGAACTGCTGCAGCTGCTTGGGTTGCTGTACGCCGCCCACGCGCGCCAGGCCTGCCCGCGGCGTCACCACGATCCGGTGGACCTCGTCGTAGACCACGAATGCATCCTTGAGGTGCGCACCCGCGGCGTAGGCATCGCGCCGCCCGACCGTCGCGTTGCTGTCGACCCGCACCTTGAGGGTCACGAGATCGGGGGTCGCCGACGCGACGCCGGTGACGCGCACGCCCGGTCCGAGATCGAAGGCGGAAGCCTGCGGCGTGGCCGGGAAATTCGCCCCGTAGATCCGCAGCTCCTGCTCGGCGCCACCGGTCTTGAGCGCCTCGGGTCCCGCGCCGGTGATCTCCACGTCGCGGCCCAGGCGACGAAGGGTCACGTCCAGCCCGAATTCGTCGTGCGACCCGCGGAACCAGCGACCCGACATGTCCCTCCAGTCCCGGTCGACCGTCATCACCTCGCGCAGCGCCGACTCCTCGCTCGCTCCCACGGTCGAGCGTCCCCGCCACTGGAAGCCGGTGTAGACGATGGCGCGGCCTTGGCGGGTCACCCGCTTGCCGTCCCTCGCATATGTATAGGTAGTCGTCGTTGTGAATTCGCCCGGGGACTTGGGATCCGCCGCGATGGTCACCTGGCCGTGCAGCGGCCCTGCGCCAGCTTCCCGCCCGGTCAGGATCCAGGTCCCCTCGAGCTTCGGCGTCCGCATGGTGGCCGACCAGGCCCGCCACCCCGGGGTCTCGAGCGGAAAGGCGCCGGAGAGGTGCGCGATCGCCTTGTCCATCGGGTGGCGGCCGTCACCCGAATCGGGCGGCGGGCCGAAGCGGCGGAAGCCCTGGAACTCGACCACCGGGTAGTACCCGCGATGCGTTGCGACCAGGAGCTCCCATTCCTCCTTGGTGCGGCGCTGCAGGATCACCCGGCCGAGCGAGTGACAGACCTTGCAGGTCTCCTCGGTGTCCTTGTCCCCCTTGTACGACCAGTCGTCGGAGCGGCGCTCCACCTCGAACCGGCCCGGCTCCGCTTCCTCCGGCGCGAGACCCTGGTGATCGGACAGGTAGCGGACGACCTCGCGAGCGGTGGCGGCGTCGATCCCGACCCCGTTGAGCGATGCCATCCGGCGGATCGATGTCTGCCACCCTTCCGGCGTCTTCCGGAGGTAGCTGATCCGGCCCATGCGGCCGGTAGAGTCGCGCGAGTGGCACGCCGAGCAGTTCCGGATGATCGCCTCGGACATGATCGGATAGCCGGCAGGCGGGTCGGGCTTCTCGGAGCCGACCACCTGCGCACGCACCTCCGTCGCGCCGGCCGACCAGGCAAGCAGCGGAAGGAGGACTGCCCTCGAGACCAGATGTTTCAGGGGTGGAACTCGCGCGAAGGCGGTGATGCGATATACCTCGGAAGACCGGGGCGCGTCAAATCGTGGCTAGGCCGGAACGAGGACGCGCTTCGCCACCAGGAGCGACAGCACGCCCAGGAAGTCGCGCAGGTCCGCCGGTCCCTCGGCGCGCACATAGCGATCAAAGAGATCCGGCACCTGGGTCGCCCCGGAAGCCAGCGACGTCAACGCCGGAACCGAGATCCCGCGGATGAAGCGAACGCCGTCGGGGCGCCAGGCGCACGTGAGGTGCGGCTCGAGCACGACGCGCTGGCCTCGCACCGTGGGGGCGGCCACCACCGTCACGTCGGTCGCGGCGCGGAACGCGATCGCATCGGCTTGCTTGAGCGCGTCGAACGCCGCGTGCACCGAGGGATCATCGCGGAGGAGTGCCGTCTCGTCGTGCGCGGGCGCGCTTTCACCGGTCCACATCGACTCCGCCTGCCGGGTGAGCTCCTCGAATGCGTCCCGCTCGCGCCGTTCAAAGAGCGCGATGGCCGCGGCGGTCATGGATTCCTCGGTGAGTGACGTGTGGACCATCACCGCGGCGAGCCACGCCGCGGCCAGCGCCTTCTTGATCCCGAACGAGGACAGCGGGTCGATGAACGAGGCCGCGTCGCCGACCAGCGCCCATCCCGGCCCGGCGAAGCGCGACGCCACATACGGAGACGCGGAGAGTCCGCCGGGAGAGCCCGCGAGCTCAGCGTCTCGGATGAGTCGGGAGAAATGCTTCGCGCTGCCAAGCTCGGTGCGATAGATCTCCGCGAGTGTCGTGCCCTCGAGCGTGCCCGAGGGGGGATCCACCATCACGGTGACGTGCCGCCGACGCTCCGTGACGGGAATGGACCAGGCCCACCCACCACGCGTCGTCTCGATGAGCGTGTGGGTGGGGTCCGGCACCTCCCAGCGCGATGATTCCCAGACCCCATGCAGCGCGAAGGTCGCGCGCCCTGCCCGTGCCTCCCGGCCGGCACGCCGCGCGAGTACCCCGGCGCGCCCGGTGCAGTCGAGCACCCAGCGCGCAGTGATCTGCCCATTCACGGTTTGCCGGTCGGGACCAGTCTCCACTGTGTGGACGACGGTTTCGCGCTCGACCTTTGCTCCCGCGCCCTCCGCGGCGCCGAGCAGCACCTCGTCGAATCGCGCCCGCTCGACCTGCCACCCGGTCGCTTCAGGCGGAAACGGCTCGATGCGGACCGGCGCGTCGCCCCACCACACCGTGTTGCCGCGCGAGCGGAGAAAACCGCCGCGGTCCACGGCGGAACTGAGCTCGAGCTCATCGAAGAGTCGTGCCGTGCTGGGAGGAATCGATTCCCCGATCGACCAGCGTGCCGCCCGAGTGAGTACGAGGACCCTCGCCCCCAGCCGCGCGAGCATTCCCGCGGCAGCCGCGCCGGCGGGACCACCACCGAGAACCACAACGTCAGCGTCCATCGATCCATTGACCATTGACTGGGGACTGTTGACTATTGCCGGAGCCGCAAATCGCTGTCGTCGGCTCCAATAGTCAATAGTCCCTGGTCAATGGTCCTGCAAATGACATTGCTGGCATCGAAGCGCGCATACTCCGGGAAACGGATCAGTGTAGACATCGATCGCGTGAGGTTCCCCGACGGATCCGAGGGCAGCCTGGAAATGGTGAGGCATCCCGGAGCTTCGGCCGTGATCCCCTTCCTCGACCCCATCGACTCGACCGACCCGCGGGTCATCCTGATTCGCCAGTACCGCTGGGCCGCCGAAGACGTGATGTGGGAGATCCCCGCGGGAACCCTCGATGCCGGTGAGTCACCGGAGCGGTGCGCAGAGCGCGAGCTCCGTGAGGAGGCGGGTGTCACGGCCGCCAGTCTCCTCCATCTCTCCAGCATCTACACGACGCCCGGATTCACGGACGAAATCATCCACCTCTACGCGGCCACCGGTCTCACCCACGAAGGAACCGCCCACGAGCTCAATGAATTCATCGAGACCCATGAAGTCGCGTGGTCCGAGATCGGACGGATGATTCGCGCCAGCCAGATCCGGGATTCCAAGACCATCAGTGCCCTCATGTGGGTCCAATGTTTTGTGCGGTGAGCGCCGGGGCCGGGCCATGCCCGGCCCGTTACTTTAAGCGGATGCCCTCCCGCTCCTACCTCGAAACAGCAAAGCAGCTCAAGAGCGGGCCGCTCGCCCCCTGTTACTACTTTCACGGCCCCGTCGACCTGCTCAAGGATGAGGCCCTGGCCATGGTGCTGGAGCGGAGCCTCGAGCCCTCGCTCCGCGACCTCAACTACGACCAGCGCTCCGCCAATCAGCTCGCCGCCGACGAGATCGACGCCCTCTGCAGTACCATGCCGATGCTGGCCGAGCGACGGGTGGTGGTGATCCGCGACGTCGAGGCCTGGGGACGGAAGGCCAAGGCCAAGGCCGCCATCCTCCGCTATCTCGACAACCCGTCCCCGGACACCGTACTGATCCTGATCCAGGGCTCCGGTGAGGAGAAGGTCGACTCGGAGCTCGAGGCTCGGAGCGTCGCGGTCAATTTTGAGCCGCTCCGCCGCGAGCACGCCGCGCGCTGGTTCGAGCGTCGCGCCGCCGAGCGCGGGATCACGCTCGAGCCTGAAGCCGCCGCGCACCTCCTCTCCGCCATGGGCGACGACCTCGGCATGCTGGCGTCCGAGCTCGACAAGCTCGCCGGGCTCTCCGCCGAGGGGCCGGTCACGCTCGCGCAGGTCGAGGCGCTCATCGGGGTGCGTCACGGGGAGTCGGTGGAAGACTGGTGTCGTGCGATCCTCTCGGGCCAGGCGACTCGTGCCATCGCGATGCTTCCCCACGTGCTCGAACAGCCGGGACTCAATGGCGTCCGTCTCCTCATGACGCTCGGCACCAACCTGGTCGGGGTCGCCATGGTCCGAGCCTGGCACGACAAGGGAGTTCGTGGCCGCGCGCTGCAGCAGAGTGCCTTCGACGCCATCAAGCGAATCCGGATGTGGGGCGTCAACTGGGGCGCGACCGCATCGCTCTGGGCGGATGCCGCGCCCCGCTGGCCCCGGGAGCGGATCTCCCGCGCCATCCGCGCCGCGCGCGACGCGGATGCGGTCCTCAAGAACACCAACATTTCCGGTGAGCTCGGGATCCTGACCGATCTCATTCTTTCCTTCTCCATCGCCGAGCGCGAGGCCGCGTGAAGCGCATCGCCTGGCTCTTTCCTCTCCTCGTCGCGGCCCCGCTCCAGGCGCAGAAGGATCCCGAGCTGGTGCGCGCCGTTCGCCTGGCCCAGGAAGGCTCCGGCGACTCCGCCCGCGCGATCACCAATCGGTGGCTCGCCTCGGTCCGGGACACCGACCCGAAGTACGCCGAGGTCCTCTACGCCGCGGCCATCGTGGCCGCGAGCCTGCGCGACCGGAGGATCCACCTCCAGCGCATCGCGGTGGAATACACCGGGTCGGAATGGGCCGACGACGCGCTGCTTCAGCTCGCCCAGCTCGACTACGCCGCTCGCGATCCGGGCGGAACCGTACGGCAGATCGACCGGCTCATCGGTGATTATCCCGAGAGCCCGCTCCGTGCCTCCGCCGCGCTCTGGGGAGCCCGCGCGGCGTTCGACGTGCGCGACCGCGACCGTGCCTGTCGCTGGTCCGATCTTGGACTCTCCGCGGTCGGAGAGGACGTCGAGCTCCGCAACCAGCTCGAGTTCCAGCGCGAGCGCTGCCTCGCCATGACTCGGGAGGAATCCACCGCGGTAGAGCCCAGGCCCGCGCCTCCCGCGAAGGGTTGGACCGTGCAGGTCGCCGCGGTGAAGACGAAGGAGGAGGCCGACACCGAAGTCGCGCGGATCAAGAGCGCGGACATGCCTTCCGTCGTGGTCGAGGAAGGCGGCTGGTTCAAGGTGCGGAGTGGTCCGTTCAAGACCAGGGAGCAGGCGGCGGAGGCCATGGCGCAGCTGCGCAAGAGCCTCGGAGGCAAGCCGTTCCTGGTGGCACCAAAATGACGTCTCATCGTCTCAACGTCTCGAGGTCTGAGCTTGAGTCGTTGAGACCTTGAGACGATGAGACCGTGAGACCCAGCCCTGTGTCCACAGCAGAATCCACTCCGCTCATGCAGCAGTACCGGGAGATCAAGGCCCGCCACCGGGACGCGATCCTGTTTTTCCGCATGGGCGACTTCTACGAGATGTTCTTCGAGGACGCCGAGCTCGGCGCGCGCGTCCTCGGCATAACGCTCACGGCGCGGGGCGACGGCGTTCCCCTTGCCGGCGTACCGGTCAAGGCGGCGGCGGAGTATCTCCGACAGTTGATCGCCGCGGGACATCGGGTCGCCGTCTGCGAGCAGGTCGAAGATCCCCGCAAGGCAAAGGGTATCGTCAAGCGGGCCGTGATCGAGACGATCACCCCAGGCGCGGTCCTCGATGACACCTGGCTCTCCGGCAGTCGCAACAACTTCATTGTCGCGACGGGCGGGCGGACAGACGGACAGGCGGACAGTGTGGGCTTGGCAGCGATCGATCTGAGTACGGGCGAGTTTTTCCTCGAGACGGTGCCCACAACGGGGCTGGCCGAGGCCCTCGGGCGACTGAACCCGGCCGAGCTGGTCATCTCAGCGGAGTCCGCCGAGCCGCCGGTCGCACCCGAAGTCCTCCGGACGCCCCGCGAGCGCTGGGAATTCGATCCCGAGCTCGCGCGCGACGAGCTTGCCCGCCGCTTCAAGCTCGCGTCACTCGATGGACTCGGGATCGAGGCCGCCGATACCGCCGCGATTGGTGCGGCCGGCGCTCTCCTTCGCTATCTCACCGACTTGCAGCCCGGCGGCCTCCCCCAGCTCCAGCGTCCGGTCGTTCGCCGCGCCGACCGGTTCCTCTGGGTCGACGAGATGACCCGGCGGAATCTCGAGCTGGTCGAGCCGCTCCGAAGCGGTGCCCGCGGAGTCACGCTGCTCGAGGCCATCGACCGCACCGTGACGCCGATGGGTGCCCGACTGCTCCGTCGGTGGGTCCTGTCGCCGCTGCGCGATATCGCGGCCATCAACGATCGCCTCGACGCGGTCGAAGCCGCGCTGAGGAATGCGCGCGAGCGCGACGCCGCCCGCA
>DATEOL010000033.1:0-9538 GCA_035274025.1 Gemmatimonadales bacterium
CTCGGATTCCCCGGGACCACCCATCCGGAAATAGCGTCCCACCGCGCTCTGGTTGCCGAAGTACTTCCTGGCCAGCGCCTGGTTCACCACCGCGACGAGCCGTTCCCTGCTCGCGTCCGCGGCGGTGAACTCGCGGCCTTCGAGCAGCGGAATCCCCAGGGTGGAGAAGTAGCCGCTGCTGACCATGTTGAACGACTGGAGATTGGAATCGTCCGGTCCCGGCGTGTATCCGTCGACGAAGATGCCCTGCGACCAGCTGTCCTCGTCGAGCAGGCGGATCGTGCCGAGTGCCGCGGACTCCACGCCCGGAACGGAGCGGACTTCCTCGATCAGGGAGCGGAAGTAGCCGACCGCGCGCTCATGTCGGTAGCCATTGGTGCTCGGATCGATCGAGAACGAGAGGATGCTTGCCGTCTGGAAGCCGGTATCGAGCGACCGCAGCTTGCCCAGCGTCCGCACGAACAGTCCGGCGGACATGAGCAGCAGCACCGAGAAGAACACCTGGATGCCGACCAGCGCATTCCTGCCCCGGGACGATCCTCCGCCCGCGGCCGCGCTGTCCTTGAGCGCGGGCAGGAGCCTCAGGCGCGTGGCCCCGAATGCGGGAATGAGCCCGAAGAGGAGCGACGTTCCGACGCAGACCAGCGCGGTGAAGCCGAGGATGCGGAGGTCGGGCGCCGTGGGAAGGCTGAGCGCGTTGTCGCCGACCGGGATCAGCCGGAGCAGTGCCTTGTTGGTCCAGGTCGCGAACAGCAGTCCCGCCGCGCCGCCGGCCATCGCGAGCACGACGCTCTCGACCAGGAGCTGGAGCACGACGTGCCGGCGGGACGCCCCGACGGCCAATCGCACCGCGATCTCACGACGCCTGGTGGTCGCGCGGGCGAGCAGCAGGTTCGCCACGTTGAGCGACGCCATGAGCAGCACGAGCGCAACGAGGACCATCAGCACGAAGAGCGGGGTGCCGAACTGGTCGCGGACGACCGCGCGCCCCTGGGCCGCGCTTCTGACGCCGACGATGGGCTCGGTCGACGTCGTGGTGGTATCGGGAGCAATGCCTGCGCTGGCCTGATAGGACTGCATCTGTGCCAGGAGCGTCGCCTTCGCCTGTTCACGACTCACCCCCGGATTCAGCCGGCCGTACACCTCGAGCCAGAGTGCGTCCTTGTTGTCGGCGGGGAAGATGTCGCCGAAGAAGCCGGTCATCTCCCGCTTCATGGTGACCGGGATACGCACCTTCGGGTGATACCCGAGCTGGATGCCATCGAAGCCGCGGGCACTGACACCGATGACGGTGAGCGGCCGGTCGTTCACCCGAACGGTGCGTCCAATGACGCTGGAGTCGGAGGCGAACCGGTCGGTCCAGTAGTCGTAGCTGAGAACGGCGAGGGGATGGCCGCCGATGGTCTGGTCGTCCGCGGCCGTGAACGTCCGGCCGAGCGCCGCTGGAATGCCCAGCACCTCGAAATAGTTCCCGGTGACGAGCTCGCCCTCGACGCGATCGGTTTGGTCCTTGTCACCCACGCTCAGCCAGAGGCCGAACCGGCCGAACGCCTTGAGAACGGGGTTCTCGTCGCGCAGCGCCCGGTACAGTGGATAGGAGAACCGGCCCGAGCCCTGGCTGAACGCTCCGCGATGCTCACGATAGCTGAGCGCGACGAGTGCCTCCGGATCGGTGACTGGCAGCGTACGGAGGACGATGCGGTCGATCAGTGTGAAGATCGCGGTCGTGGCGCCAATGCCGAGCGCGAGGGACGCGATCGCCGCGAGCGCGAAGACCGGACTCCGGTGGAGCTGGCGGAATGCGTAGCGCAGGTGGCGCGCAATCATATCGAGCACCGGCAGGGAGTTGTGGCGGTAGATCTCTTCCCGGATGATGGTTGTGTTGCCGAGCTTGCGACGCGCGGTGTCGCGCGCGTCGTCAGGCGCCATGCCTCGCGCGATGTTGTCGCTGGTCTCCTGCTCGAGATAGACCTCGAGCTCGCGGGCCCGTTCCTCGTCCCACCGTTTCCGCCTGAGGAACGCCGGCCAGCGCATCACATCACTCGGCGGGCCGGAGCACGCGGTTGACGGCCTGCACCAGCTCGGCCCAGCGGCTCGTCTGCGTGGTCAGCTGCTTTTTCCCGGCCGGAGTAAGGCGATAGTACTTGGCCCTGCGGTTGTTCTCGGAAGTACCCCAGAATCCGGTGATCCACCCACGGGTCTCGAGCCGATGCAGGGCGGGGTAGAGCGACCCGTGCTCGACCTGGAGCACCTCGCGCGAGTGGCGCTCGATGTTGTGCGCGATCGAATGGCCGTGGGCGGGTCCCAGGATCAGGCTCTGGAGGATGAGCATGTCGAGGGTGCCCTGGAGGAGATCGCCTTGGAGCGGCGGCGCACCGGGCTTGGGCATGGGTCAAGCTACTCCCATAGATGATCTACCACAAGACCGATGCGTGCTGCCATGAGGCCGGATTGCATGGGCTTGGTCCCCTAGATCGCCTTGTGGACGCGAGTAGTGGTGGAGAGGTTGTCATCCCGAACCTCGCGTAGCGAGGTGAGGGACTGCGCGCACCTTGTAGGGGCCGGGCAATGCCCGGCCCGTCCTCGCGGGCATCGGAATGATGTCGCTCGCGTTTTCGCGGTTACTTGGCGAACGGGCCCGTGACCGATCTTGTCGGATGCTCGCCCGCATCCGGTCCGCCACCGTCGTCGGCATCAACGCGCTGCCTGTCGACGTCGAAGTCGACCTGGCTTCAGGCCTCCCCACGTTCGCTACCGTCGGTCTCGCCCAGGCCGCGGTGAAGGAGAGTCGCGAGCGGGTGAATGCCGCCCTGGTCAACTCGGGCTTCGAGTTTCCCCTCAAGCGCATTACCTGCAACCTGGCTCCTGCAGACATGCCCAAGGGCAGCTCCGCGTTCGACCTCCCGATCGCGCTCGGCGTCCTGGTCGCGAGCGAGCAGGTTCCGGCTGGCCCGCTCGAGCACTGCCTCGTCGTCGGCGAGCTGGGTCTCGAAGGCAGTCTCCGCCCCGTTCGCGGTGCGCTGCCGGTTGCCGTTGCCGCACGCGCCGCGGGCGCGCGAGCGCTGCTCCTTCCATCGGCGAACGTCGCCGAGGCGTCGGTGGTAGACGGCATCGCGGTCCGGGGCGCGACGACCCTCGGCGAGATCGTCGATTTCCTGCGAGGGAGGCGCGACCTGCCAGTCTGCCGCGGTGATCCCGGTCAACTCCTCGCCGAGCGTGCCGGTGACTCGGTGGATTTCTCCGACGTCCGCGGGCAGGCTGCGGCGAAGCGCGCGTTCGAAGTCGCCGCGTCGGGTGCCCACAACATCATGCTCATCGGGCCGCCGGGCGCGGGGAAGACGATGCTGGCGCGGCGACTGTCCACGATCCTGCCCGCGCTCACGCTCGATGAGGCGCTGGAGACCACAGCAGTGCATTCGGTGGCTGGCCTTCTTCCTCCAGGACGTGCATTGCTCACCGCGCGACCCTTTCGCGCGCCCCACCACACCATCAGCGACGCGGGACTCATCGGCGGTGGTTCGCCGCCGAGGCCGGGCGAGGTAAGTCTCGCCCAGGGCGGGGTGCTCTTCCTGGATGAGCTCCCTGAGTTCCGTCGTCACGTGCTGGAGGTGCTGCGACAGCCGCTCGAGGACGGCGTCGTCTGTCTTTCCCGCGCGGCGATCAGCCTCACGTATCCCGCCCGCTTCATGCTTGCCGCCGCGATGAATCCCTGTCCCTGTGGCTGGCGTGGTGACCCGGTGCGCGAGTGCCACTGCTCGCCGCTGCTCATCGCGCGCTACCTCGGCCGGATTTCCGGTCCGCTGCTCGACCGGATCGACATCCACCTGGCAGTCCCCGCCGTGGCGTGGCAGGATCTCGCCGCACGCGAGAAGGTGGAGGAGACGAGTGCTGCGGTTCGCGCGCGGGTCGAGTCGGCCCGCGAGACCCAGCGCGAACGTTTCAAGGGCAGGGACGGGGTCCGAACCAACGCTCACATGACGGCGCGTGACGTGCGCCGCTTCTGTCGGCTCGCGCCCGACGCGGACGAGCTCATCAAAGTCGCCATGACGAAGCTCGCTCTCTCCGCGCGCGCATATCATCGAGTACTCAAGATCGCGCGAACGATCGCGGACCTCGACGCGTCGAGCGATGTGCAGGCGGCGCACGTCGCCGAGGCAATTCAATACCGGGCGCTCGATCGGCGGGCAGACAGCCAGCCGCTCGGTCGGGCAGTCTGAACCGCCATTTACTGAATCGCGAACCGTATCGTCTGCTGCACCAGCTGCCGGACCGCGCGGCCGGCAATCCGCGCGGGCTTGAACCGCCCCGCCTCGACCGCTTCGCGCGCGGCTTCCCTGAATCCATCATGGGACGCGCGCAGGACTTTCCAGCTTCCAGGCTCGAGCCGTCCCGTCGTGTCCACGACATACTGCGCAAGGACCTCGCCTTCGATGGCGGCAGCACGTAACGCGGCGGGATAGCGGGGAGCCGGGATCAGCACCGGCACGACGGCTTCATCCACTTCCGCTGCGATGTAGGCGTTCGACGCAGTGGTGGCGGTATCGAGGCCGGTCATCCCGTCATGACGACCTCCCGGCCTCCCGACGCCGGTGTAGTCACGCGGATCGAATCGCTCGCTCAGGTTCACCGGCGGAATGCCCGTGGGGATGTCGAGTACCGGAGGCACGACCTGGAAGCCCTTCGGCACGGCTTCGCTCACGATCGCCTCCACGGGCGGTGTCGGATCGGGCGCGCGCGGTGGCGGCGGCTGGAGGAAGACCATTGATGCCTCCTCGACGTTCCCCAGCACACCCGGGGCGGCGCCGGCGGTCGCATACACCGCGCCCGCGATCCCGATCGCATGCAGGACTCCGGAAGCGACGGTCTGCAGGAACGAACGGCTTCGCAGCTTTCCCGATTCGAGCAACCGCATCCTTCCTCCATGGTTGAGGACTCATTCCATGGATAGGGGCGGGAGATTAAGGCATCATGACAGCCGGGTGACGTGTGGCGCTCGGCGGGATATCAAATCGTCTGGTACTTTACACCTGGTCGGCCCCGCCTCACGCCGGAGCGCTTGTGCGACGCTGGCTCCTGGTCACGATTCTCTGGGCACTCCCGTCCTACGCCTCGGCGCAGTCGATTCGCGTCCGTACCGTGGAGGTGGAGACTGGTCGCGCGATCTCCGGCGCAATCGTCGTGCTGCTCGACAGCGCCGGCCGCCGCCTGGTGCAGGGTCTCACCGATGATCTCGGCCGGATCAGTCTCACGGCCCCCATTCCAGGCATCTATCGGGTGAAGGCCGATCGCATTGGTCACCCCGGCGTCACCAGCGATCCCTTCAACAGCGCCACCACGGCGACGCTCACGCTGGAAATGCCGGGCGAGCGCTTCGAGCTCCCGGAGATCGCGGTCTCGGGAACATCCGTGTGTGGACGGAGTGAGAACGCGGAGACTGCACAGCTCTGGGAAGAGATCCGGAAGGCGCTCTCCGCCAGTCAGATCACATCCGCATCGCAATCGGTCGAGCTGTCGGTGCGTCGCTTCGTGCGCTCCCGTACGCTCGGTGGGCAGCTCCGCAAGGACAGCACGACACGAACGTTCACGACCCGGCTCAGTCCCTTTGTGACCGGTGATCCCTCCTCTCTCCTCCAATTGGGCTACATCCAGGGTTCCGGGAACGACATTCGATTCCTCGGTCCGGATGCCCACGTCCTGCTCTCGGACGATTTCCTCGATACCCACTGTTTCAGGATGGTGCAGGCGGGCAAGGAGATGCCGGGGAGCGTAGGCCTCGGCTTCGAGCCGGTTAAGGGCCGAAAGGTGCCCGAGATCAAGGGCACCCTCTGGGTCGATCGGGGAAGCGCCGAGCTGCGCGCGCTCGACTACGAGTACGTCAACGTGCCGAGCGCGGTGCGCGCTCCGGGGCTCGGTGGTCGCTCGGAGTTTGCGCGGCTTTCGACCGGCGACTGGATCATCCGGGACTGGTACATCCGGGTGCCCGACCGGGTGGATCGTCAGCGTCGGCTGAGTGCGAGGCTGGAAGTCCGCGCGGACACGATTGTCGGGTTCATCGATGACGGCGGCTCAGCCCGTCCCCTTGGCGATGCGAGTGTTCTCATCGCCGAAGCGGGGGCGCGGACCAGCTCCGCGACGTCGGTGACCCTGCGTGATGTCCGGGTCACCTTGAAGTCGAACAGCGGTTTGGCGATCGAGGGCGCGCTGATCGCGGCGGCAGAGTTGGACACCACGCTGCAAACGAACGCCGCGGGTCAGGGCCGGTTCACGGATATCACCGAGCAGCGCTTGCGATTGCGGGTTCGCGCGATCGGTTACGCGCCACTCTCGGCGGTGATCGCCTTCTCAGGGGATCGGCGCTCGGTCGATACCACCTTGATCATGGCCGCTGTCGTCCAGCGGCTCGATTCGATCGTGGTCACCGAGAAACCAGAGCCCGTGCGGGGCAAGATGGAGGGCTTCGAACGCCGCAGAAAGGAAGGATGGGGCAGATTTCTCACGATGGAGGAGCTGCATGATCCACTGCGTCCCACGCTGGCGCACCAGCTGCGCCGCTTCGGTCGTATTCACGTGGTTCCCTGCGGGCTTGGGTACGCTGCGGCTTCGATGGGCCAGCCGCCCGGCTCGCAACAGGCTTCCTGTAGCAAACCACCTGCCATAGATCTCGTCTGCTATATGAGCGTGTACTTGAATGGGGCGCTCTACTATTCGAACATGACACCTGGACGGCCACTCGATATCTCGTCGCTGAACGTCCTCGACCTCCAGGGGCTCGAGGTCTACCGCTCGGCCGCGGAACTCCCGCCGGAATACAATTCGACTGGTTCGTATTGCGGCGTCATCCTGCTCTGGACGAGATAGGGCCGGATGCGCCCTGCTGTGCTGGGTTCGTGTATGGTGGCGCTCATCGCCTGCGGAGGCAGCCAGGAACTATGCACGTCGGTGCGAGACAGCGCCGGGATCGCGCTGATCGACAATCCTGGACCCGATGTCCCACTCGGCTGGGATATGGAACTCGTCGCCACGGTCCAAAACTCAGGCGACCTCGTCCTGAATGAGCTGTTCGAGTACACAGTCGACGCGGACTCCCTCGGCCACATTGTCGTGAACAACAACTGGTTCGGCCAGCGCGTTCAGGAGATCGACACGACCGGCCGTCTCATACGAGTGCTCACCCGGGAGGGAGCAGGGCCTGGGGAAGTTGGTGCCGGTGTGTCCATCAGCAGCAGTGGTGACGGAATCGTCTCGGTGATGGACTTCACCAAGGCCGGTCTCGTGCGGGTGCGATCGGACGGCAGCGTCCTGCCAGTTCTCACGCTCACGCACCAGAGCCTGTTCGGCGGCGGCCGGGCGGATGGCGACACCGTCGTCGTCCACACCCTTCTCCAGCAGTCCGGCACCGAATGGCCCGAGCAGCTCGAGCGCGTCACGCCGACCGGATCAACAACCCTGCTCGTCCATTCGCCCCCGCGGCTGGGCACACTCCTCTTCTGCGGGCAGCCGATGGAGGGACTGAATCCAATGCTCACCCCGGACCTGCGCTGGAATGCCAAGGCCGGGAGGACCGTCGTCAACAACACCGGGGACTATACGATCCGGGTGTACGACGGCGAGAGACTTACTCGCCTGGTTCGACGCAACGTGGATCCGTTGCCTGGTAATGAGACCGCGGTGCGCCGTTTCTTTCCGGATGGAAAGCGGGTTGCTGACTGGAAGTGCATCGTTCCACCGGACGAGTTGGTGCGAAAGCGCGGCGTCGCCAGGACTGTTCAGCCGATTCGGCGCCTCTCGGTCGACTACCAGGGAAGGATCTGGGCAGAACGAAACACGTACCCTGACGAGCAAAGCCGCGTGGATCTCTTCGACAGCACCGGGAAATACCTCGGTACGCTCAACGGCTTTGGAGCGCCGCTTGGCTTCCCCGCGAGAGACCTATTGGTGTTCGCGCTTCCGGACTCGGTGCAAAGCGAGCCCCGCCTGGCGATCTATCGAAGGAAGCAGTAGCTGAACGGCCGTTGCTCGTCGCCATGCCTGAGGCGCCATGATTGAATTCCGAGCCGCTCAATGGATGTTCTTCCTCTGTCTGATTCCTGGAATCGTCGGGGCTCAGTCTGCGGCGTCCGTGAAAGGTCGCGTTGTCGCGGCTGATTCAGTCCCCCTGTCCGGCGCCTTCATGGAGTTGCTCGCGACAGGTGACACCGCACGGACATCTGTCAACGGTGAGTTCGTTCTGTCGGGTGTGCCTGTGGGCAGGCAGATCCTTCGAATTCGCATGCTGGGGTACAGCATCAAACAGGTGGAAATCACCGTCGTTGCCGATGCTGGCTGGACTGGCACAATCACCCTCGAGCCCAGCGCGGTCAGCCTGCCTGAGGTCGCGGTCACCAGTCCGTACGACAAGCCCGAGGCCTACGCCAAGACGGCCAAGTACGACGACTTCTTCCGCCGTCGCAAGCTCGGAATCGGGACGTTCCGGACTCGCGAGGATATCGAGGCGAAGGCCTCCTACGACCTCGTATCGGTCCTTCAAGGCATCCCGAGTGTCGGTGTCTCCATGACACCCAATCCAATGACCAATGAAGTCGAGGTTCGCTTCCGGCTTCCCCGGTGTCAACCGCCGAGAATCGGATTCTATATTGACGGTCGCAAGGTCGGTAACTACCTGAATGAACCAGGGAAGACCGGCGGCAGCTCCTGCGAGGACTGTGCTCGGCTGGCCGCAGCGATGTCGTCAGTCCTGTTGCGTGACATCGAATTCGTCGAGTTCTATCGTGGACCGAGCCAGGTTCCCCCTGAATTCGATCGGGGCGATTCGTGCGCGGCCCTCGTGGTCTGGACCCGCTGAACTCTCAGGGGACGATAGCGCGCGCGTCAACGGGAAGACTCCACTCCACAGTATCTCGCCAGGAACTCCTGCTGATCCTTATCGGTGTGGACGATGTAAACGCATTTTCTGCCAAGTCCGATGAGTCTGCCCCGAAGCCGCGACACAACTTGTTTCTTGGCGGTTCCCTGACTTCCGACAAGATCAAAAATCATCCGGTCGACGACCGCATTCGTGCGCTGAATCCAGAGCGTCCCGTCGGGCGCGAAGTGCAGGGCATGATCGAGGAATGGCGGCAGGTACGTTGGCCATTGAATCGGCTCGAACGGTTTCGTGGCACGGAGTCCAGCGGTAGGGGTGGGCTTTCCCGGACTCTGGATCAGCACCGGCCGGTGCCGTGTTTGTTCCCCCAGCCACGCTTCCTTGTGTGCAGCGGACACCTTGATTCTCGCGTAGGTCAGGGGCTTGCCTCGAACTCGCACGCCACTCGCGGTGATCAACACGACCGAGTACGGCTCCGGACGCACGATGGCGATTGAGCCATCGGGTGCCACCGCCCACTGAGCGGTCGCCTCGAAAGCCCGCCATCCTTCGCCGGGCGGCAGGTCACGTTTCGATCGGGGTGGGAGCGGATACCACGCGACAGTGTCGCGGGTCGCGGTGCCCACGCGCCAACGCTCGATCGGAGCCGAATCAGCGGGCTGCGCTTCGAGCGGC
>DATEOL010000034.1:0-5537 GCA_035274025.1 Gemmatimonadales bacterium
GCTTCGCGAGCGCCTGACTGACCACCACGTTCGCGCGGCCAGCCGCGGTGCGCGACTGGAGCTCCCCGCGGAGCGGGATTCCGAGCGTACCGAGGTACCCGGGGGTGGCGAGCACCACGGCCATGCAGACTTCCTCGCCGAGCCCCTCCGGCTCCATCGCGTTGCACCCGTCGAATCCGCTGAGCGGAACGGTCGACGCGAGGCCTGCCGACCGCACACCGGACAATCCCTTGAGCGACGCCTCGAGGTCGAGGTAGAAGCGCGACGCCACCGCCGCATCCCCATACGGATTCCTCGGCAGGGCAACCTTGAAGGTCACGACGTTGGTCGCGTCGAATCCCGGATTGATCGAGAGGAGCCGGCTCCAGCTCCGCACCAGCAAGCCCGCTCCCGCGAGCAGCACGAGGGAGAGTGCCATCTGCACCACCACCAGCGCGCGGCGCGCGCGATGCCGGGCGGGCGCCGGCGTGCCTCGGGTCGCGTCGGCCATCAGGGACACTGACTGTCCCCCGCGCGCCAGCGGAAGCAGTCCCGCCAGCGCGCCAGCCAAGACCGCCGCACCCAGCGTGAAGAGCACGGCAACCGCGGAAAGCCTGGCCTCGCGGACCCTCGGCAGTCCCTCCGGCGCGCTCGCAACGAAAAGTCGGAGGCCTCCCTCCACGAGGATCAGCGCGAGCACGCCGGCTACGAGGCCAAGCAGCACGGCCTCGACAAGGAGATGACGTACCCGCGCCCCGCGCCCCGCCCCCAGCGCCTCCCTCACCGCGAGCTCGCCACGCCGGGTCTCGAACCGCGCGAGGAACAGGTTGGTCGTGTTGGCCGCGGCCACCGCGAGCACCAGGAGCCCGGCGCCGAAGAGGATCCAGAGCACCCGGTCCATGCCACCCATGATGTCGTCGCGGAGGAGCGTCACCCGGGTGGTGAACCCCGTCTTGCTCATGAAGCCGGGCGTGTAGGCCTGCGGCAGCACCTCGGGCAGCTTGGTGCTGAGATGGGCCAGCTCGGCCTGCGCCGCCGCGAGCGACCCCGCCGCGCTGAGACGGGCGATCGCGTTGAACACGTGACTGTTCTGCGGCTGCTCGGCCGGATCGAGTCGAAGCGGCACCCAGATATCGATCTGCCCCACGCCCACACCCTCGAGCTCCTCCGGCAGCTTCACCCCGGGTTCCATCACGCCGGCGACTTCGAACGGCATGCCATTGAGTCGCAGCGTGCGACCGATCACGGCGGGATCGCCACCGTAGAAGCTCCGCCAGAAGCCATCGGTCAGGACCACCACGTGATTCGTCGCGCCGAGTCCATCCGATTCACGAAGCAGCCGGCCCAGTGCTATGCGTGCGCCGAGGACCGGGGCAACCCCGGCGCTCGCCACCGCGACGCCCACATCGACAGCGAGTCCGTTGCCGACGGTGACCGGCGCGCGATCGATCAGGTAGAGGCCACCGCCATCGAGCGTCTTCGACTCGCGCGAGAAGTACAGGAACTCCGCCTTGGCCACGTTCCACTCGGCGCCTCCCACGCCAGGTACCAGCGACCGGAGCCGGACCAGCCGGTCTGCATCGGGGTAGGGCAGAGGCCGGAGCACGACGGTGTGGAGCAGGACGAACACCACCGCGGCCGTACCCAGACCGAGGGCGAGCGTGGAGACGGTGGGGAGGGAGAACCCGCGATGACGCACCAGCCGGCGCAGGGCGAGCTTGAGCTCGAGGCCGAGCGCGGTGGACCGCTCGCGGGACTCGCGATGCGCCGCTATGCGACGGTCGATCGACTCGAGCTCCCGGCGGGTGGCCTCCACGTCGCCGAACTCCTCGAGCGCCTTCGCGCGCGCATCGACGGGGGTGAGGCCTTGACGAACCAGCTCCTCGATGCGGGATTCGAAATGGAAGCGCAGCTCCTCCGTCGCGCGCCGGACGGGGTTGTCACGCCGCAGGGTAAAGAGCTTTCGCATCACTTGTCGGCCGGTCGCATGACGCGCGCGACGGCGGCAACGTACGCGTCCCACTGCGCGGTCTCCTGTCGCAGGGCCCGCCGCCCGTGCGTGGTGAGCTGGTAGAACCGAGCCCGCTTGCCCTGGTCGGAGAGGCCCCACTCCGAGTCCACCCAACCCCGTTCCTCCAGCCGGTGGAGGGCGGTGTAGAGGGCGCCGTCGAGGATCCGGAAGGTGTTGTCGGACCGGTCCTGGATGAAGCGGGCGACGGCGTAGCCATGCAGGGAACCGCCGGCGAGGGCGCGGAGGACGAGGACGTCGAGCGTCCCCTGGAGCAGGTCACGAGGCATGTCACCAACATACCCTCAATTGTTGATTGAATCAAACGTTGAGGGAATCCAGCTTACCTCGGGAGGCCGACTCCCGGGGAGTACAACGACAGGATGCGCTGGGCCCGGAACACGTAGCCCGGATCGCCGTATATCCGCCATTGCACCTGGCCGTCGGGCCCATACTCCTCCACCCGGCCTCCGTTCCCGTACGAGGCAAGGATCCGCCCACCGGGCAGCTGCTGCGCCGTTCCGCCGAGCTGGGCAACCACGGCGGAGCCGAGGCCGAAGGCCTTGTCGAGGGTCAGAGTCTGCTGGGATTCGTCGTACCGATACTGCTCGACCTCGCTGCCGACCTGATCGCCAAGGTTGTCGAGGAGCACCAGGCCTCCCGGTCCAGCGCTTCGCATCCCGTGCTGCCAGACGAAGCTCGGCTGGCTCCCGTTGATCGGCACGAACTGGTTGCGACGGCCTCCCATGCGCCACACCACCGCACCGGTCCGGATGTCGATCTTGGTGATTTCAGACAGGCTCCTGAAGGACACCAGCAGGAAGGCGGCTCCTTCCCGATCGATCGCGTTTCCATGGGTCCAGTTGACGGTGTTGCCGAGGCGCGCCGGAGGTTCGAGGTCCGTGATCTCGAAATGGTCGAACGCGCTCCATTCGAAGAGGAGTCCCCCTCCGGCGCCGATGTGTTGTACCACCGTGCCGGTGACCCGCGCGCCCAGTGACCCTCCAACGTTTGAGAGATCCATGATCCGGGACTCGTCGCACATCACCCAGTAAGAGCCATCCTCCTCGACGAGAAGGTCATGAAACCGCGGTGTGAGCCCGCGTGCACAGGTGATGAGGCGGATGGTGCGTCCCAGGACGTCGAGCTCGACCCATGAACCCGCGCTCGGTGACGACACCGGCGGGTTGGCGACGTAATGGCCGGTCGGCTGCGCCTGGAAGTTGAGTCCCGGCCCGCCCGGGAAACGGTGGTACCAGACCACACGTCCGGTATTGTCGATGACGAGGCCGAAGGGCGCCGCCGCCATGACGACATATCCGGAGCTCGGGTTCGATCCTCCGGCGGTGTAGGTCGGGAGGTCGTCTGGAAGCGGTCCCGTTGTCAGGGAGAGTACCACGCCGGTCTCGTCGCCGCACTTGCGGTGGCTCACCACCTGGAACCAGTACTTCGTCGCTGGCAGAAGCCCCAGGACCGGGACCGTCGTGGGTTCGTCGCGCGGCACGAATGCGGGCGTCGTGCTGTCGAGTGCCACGGGGTCGGTGCCGAAGCGCACCAGCAGGCTGTCCGTGCCGGTGGCTTCGACGCGAATGATGGCGCTCAACACATTGTCGGGATTCCGCTCGACGACCGCGTACCGGAGCAAGGACTCAGGACACCCGCCCCCGTCCGAGTTGTCCGCGAGACAGCCCGCCGCTGACAGGAGCGCGGCGATAGCAACTGCAGGGGCCGGCGGGTTCATCGCCGGAGGTAGTCCCATTGGCCGGCGCCGGAATTCAAGCCGAGCCATACGGCCTGGGTGTCCCAGTATTCCGCTGAAACGGGATTATTCGCTTCGGCGATGAACTGTCGTGGTTCGCCGCTCCCCAGCGGATGGATGTAGATCCGCAACCGCCTCCCGAGCAGATCGCTGGAGGCGGGGGGAAGACTGAAACTGGCATAGAGGAACATCTGGCCGTCGGGGGACCATTCGGGGTATCCCACGTACCGGGCCTGGGCATAGGACTGCGACAACGAGCCATCGAGCGCCACGCTCGCGATGTACCAAGTCGGCGATGTGGGGGACCAGCTGGGCAACATCACGAGAAGCCGCGACCCGTCCGGCGACCACCGCGGCGGCGTATCGCCGACTCCGGCAAGCAGCTCACGGGGGTTGGAGCCGTCGGACGACATCAGGTAGACCGCCCACGGAACACCATAGTTGGCGCGCACGAAGCTGATCGTGGCGCCATCCGGTGAATAGGTCGCGAAGCCCACCCAGCCCGCACCATAGCCATCGTCAGGAGGAAGCGAGGCGTAATCCAGGAGCTTTCGCCGCGGACCACCACTGCCAGGCCGGACGGCGTAGATCGCCGCCTCTCCGGGAGCGCCCTCTCCGTTGTCGTACACGATCGTCGAGCCATCGGGCGACCACGACGGCCCCCCGCCCGAACCCACCACCTGAGCGCCGGATCCGTCGATGTTGATGATCGCGACCTGGCGCTCTCCTTCTCCGATACGGCCACCCGTCCAGCGCTGATAGGCTATCCATTGTCCGTCGGGAGACCAGGCCGGCGCATCGCCTCGTACCAGCCGCGACAAGACATTGCCTTGGTCGTCGGCCAGGTAGATCCACGGCTCCTCCAAGCCGCCACCTGGTCCCACGTCGCGCGTACTGACAAAGGCGATGACCGGAGCGCCAGGGTTGCCTGGAGGTGGAAGGGCCTCTTCGGTGGTGAACGGCACCGTGGATTCGTCCTGCAGGGACTCGCCATCGCGATCCCGCAGGCCCGCGGTCAGGGTGAGTGTGTAATCCGCGGACGGCGCCAGCGGCTCCAGTGGCGCGACCTGGACGACCCAGGGCTTGCCGGTGACCAGCTCGAGTTCCGTTGCGATGGTCTGGTCGCCCCGCCGCAGCACGATCGCGCCTTCCGTGATGGAGGCGGGATCGAGCGGCTCACTGAGTACCACCAGCAGGTTGGAGTTGAGCGGAACATCACGCTTGCCCGGGGATGGGTCGGTGCGAACGACCAGGAGCCTCCGGCCCGGAGGGACAGGGAAACGAGCTTCCTTCCGCTCGCCTCCTGGGAGGACCACGCCCACCACGATGGTATCGCTGACCTCCGCGGCGATGGCCAGTGGATCGAATCCGCCCTCGATGAGATCGCCCGTGACCCGTTCGCCGGTTCGAGCGTTATCGATGGTGACGGTCAGGCCCGAAGGAATACTCCCGGGTGACAGGGAGACATAGGCGACGCTGGTCCCTCTGATGGCTGCCGCGCCTGGGGCACCTGCCGACACCGGATTGGTGACGACGGCCTCGAAGGGGCGTGGCACCTGCGGCTCGGGCGCGGCGGGGTCCCCGCCGCACGCTCCCACCGCGAGCGCGAACGCGACGGAACGCAGTTCAAGAATCTTCATGGTTCCTTCCCTTGTGGGGAGGCTCCGCCCACGATCACAAAGCCCGCCCAGTAGAACGGATCGGCGGTTGGGAATTCCTCCCGGACCTGCCGCTGGGCCTCCGCCAGGGCTTTCGCTGCGTCCCCCGATTGGCCCAGTGCCTTGTAGAATC
>DATEOL010000035.1:0-8557 GCA_035274025.1 Gemmatimonadales bacterium
AGGATCCCCTCCTGGAATCCCGCGGTGTGGGTCATCAGCTGTCGCAACGTGATCGGAGCACCGAACGCGGCCGGGACCTGAAAGGTCTTGAGGTAGGTATTGATGTCCTTGTCGAGGTCGAGCTTGCCCTGTTCGACCAGCTGCATCACGGCGGTCCAGGTGAACAGCTTCCCGGTCGACCCGATGTGGAACATGCTGGTGCCCGGATCGACCGGAACACGCTTCGCGATGTCAGCGTAGCCATACCCGTCGGTGTAGAGCGTGCGTTCCCCCCGGACGATCGCCACCACCGCCGAGGGGATGTGGTGCTGCTCCATCTGGGCACCGATGAGCCCGTCGACGAACGCGCCCAGCGCCGCGGTGTCGCCCACGCTCCGGGTCTGCGCGGCGAGGAGGTTCGCGGTGAGAAGGGCGACCGACGCCGCGAGCGGGAGTCCCCTGTTGCCCAGCCGCCAGGACCGGAATATTGTATACATAATGAGATCTCAGAGGATACCGCCGCTGCCGTCCACTCGCAAGCGCCAACCGGCCACAGCCGACCGGACGCTGGTGGCACAGGCGTACGAGTCCATCCGCGACCTCATCACCGCCGGCCATCTCGGCCCCGGAAGCCTCGTGGTGGAACGGGATCTCGCGCGCCGCCTCGGCATGAGTCCGACACCGGTGCGGGCGGCCCTCCATCGGCTCGATCAGCAGGGCTACCTCGTCACTTCGTCCCGGACCCGCGTGCCCCGCGTGGTCGTCGCCCCCCTCCGGCGCGCCGACATGGCCGAGCTCTACTTCCTGATCGGCGACCTCGAAGGGTGGGCCGCCCGTGCCTGCGCGGAGCTGCGCCGGGCCGAGCGACACCGGGTCGCGGAAGCGATCGCCACGGTGAACCGCGCCCTGGGTGACCTGACCGGCGCGCGTCCCATCGACGTCGGCAAGAGTCACGACCTCGACGCCCTGTGGCACCGCACCATCGTCGAGGCCGGAGGCGGGCCCCGGCTTCTCGCGCTGCTGGCCACGCTCAAGCCACAGGCGGATCGCTACGACCGCATGTATGTCACATCCCTGGGCGACACGATCGCGTTGTCGGTGGAAGAACACCGCGCGGTCGAGCGGGCCATCAGGCGGGGTGATGGAGACGGGTCGCGCGAGGCGATGATGACCAACTGGAACAACAGCGCCGAGCGCCTTGGGCGGGTGATCGACGCGCGAGGTGAAACCGGATTGTTGTAGCCGGAGCTACGCGAGCCACTCCTGGTAGAGGTCGGGCCTTCGGTCCTGCCAGAACAGGCGGCGGGCCGTCGAGACCGCGCATCGGCTCAAGTCCATCTCGGCGATGACCAGGTCTTCGTCGAGCGCAATGCCCCGGGCGATGACCTGGCCTTCGCAGTCGACGGCGAACGACTCACCGCCGAAGGTGAGTTTCTCTTCGGCGCCGGCACGGTTCGCCAGTGCCGCGAAGTAGCCGTTCTGGAAAGCCGCCGTGCGGACTTCCGCCTCGAAGAGTCCCTCGGGCCATTCACCCACCGAGCCGGCCTGGGGAATCACCACCAGCTCCGCGCCGGCAACGCCCAGGGCCCGCATGTACTCGGGATAGTGACGGTCGTAGCAGATCGCCACCCCGATGCGGCCGGCCCTGGTGTTGAAGACCGGCGCGCCCCGGTCACCTTCGTGGTAGTAGCGACGCTCGTGGAAGCAGGCGTAGTCGGTGATGTGTACCATCCGGGTGACGCCGAGCAGCGTGCCGTCGGCGTCGATCACCGGCGAGCAGTCGAAGAACCGTCCCGCGCCGTCGGTCTCGTAGAGGTTGAGCACGGTGACGAGCCCGAGCTCCCGGGCCTTCGCGGCGACCGTGAGGGTAGTGGGGCCAGGGACCGACTCGGCGAGCGCGGCGGCGTTCTCGATCCGCTCGTGCTGCGGGAAGAACCGCTGCAGGCCCAGCTCGGGAAACACAATGACCGAGGACCCGGCGGCGGCCGCGCGATCCATGGCCCCGAGCGCGGCGCGGAGATTGTGCCCGTGGTCGGGGCGAGCGGTCATCTGGGCCAGCGCGACGCGAATCGACACAGCCTTCTCCGGGCGGTTTCGGCGGTTAGGACGGTTAAGGTGGTTGTCACTTCCTCGCAACCGCCCCAACCGCCCAACCGCCCCAACCGCCTTATCCGTCGTATCTCCGCAGAAATTCGAGAATCTTCGCCCGCGCGATCTGCGTGGCGGATCCGCGGCGGTGGCAGCGGTCAGCAGTGCGAGGAGCGCCGCGATGACAGCCGGGATCCGGTTCATTGCCAGGTGGATCGGGTGGGACAATCCTCACCTACTGACACGCTTTTCCATCTTTCTCCTTCCCTCGCAGTACATTCACTGCTTGACTCGTACCCATCTGCTCGCCGCGGCGCTTCTCCTCGCCTCCTGCGAATCGTCTGCAGGGGGAAGGCCCGTACTCGGCTTTGCGCAGGTGTCGTCTGCGGCGCCCCTCGACGAGGCTCGCGACGGCTTCTTCAAGGCCCTCGCCGATTCGGGCTACATCCGCGACTCGACCATCAAGATCATCGAGCGCAATGCCCAGGGTGACATCGCGACGCTGATGCTCATCATGAACGAGTTCAAGCAGCGCGGTGTGGACTACGTCGCGACGGTCTCCTCGATTGCGACCCAGGCGGCGCTCCGCGTCATCACCAGCTCGCCGATCGTCTTCGGCGCGGTGGCCAACCCGTACATCATCGGGGCCGGCAAGAGCGCGACGGACCACAAGCCCCACATCACCGGCGCCAACATTCCGCTTCCGCTGGATTCCGCGTTCGCGCTGGCGCACGAGGCGTTCCCCGGGATCGACACCTGGGGCACGCTCTACGATCCCGGCGATCCGTTCGCCGAGTTCTATCTCGAGATGGCGCAAAAGACGGCGGGCGACCTCAAGCTCAGGCTCTTGACCGTGGCCTGCTCGACACCGGGTGACATCGCGCCCGGCATCCAGGCGCTCAAGGCGCAGGGCGCGAATGGCATCATGCAGATCCCGAGCGTGATGATCGGCGGCGCGTTCGCGGCGGTGGTCAAGGCCGGCCGCCAGGCCGGGACGCCGGTGGTCACGTCGAACACCGGATACAAGGGCGTTCCCCTCGCGCTCGGACTCAGCTTCTACCAGAACGGCTACGATGCGGGCGTCATCATGATCCGGGTCCTCCGCGGTGAGAGCCCCGCGAACATTCCCTTCCAGCCGGCGTCCAGGCGCGAGCTGGTGGTGGATCTCAACGCCGCGCGCGAGTTCGGCGTCACCATACCCGAGTCGATCATGGCGAGAGCGGACACCGTGCTGGGGAAGCGCTGAATGGGATTCTGGATCGCGGCCATCACCCAGGGCCTCGCGTTCGTCGCGCTGGCCTGGGGCGTGTACCTCTCGGCGCGGGTGCTCCGCTTCGCGGACATCTCGCCGGACGGCACCTTCCCGCTCGGAGCCGCGGTGTGTGCCGCGCTCCTGGTCCACCATGTCCCGCCCCTCCTGGCGACCCTCGCGGCCGTGGGCGCGGGCATGGTCGCGGGCTACATCACCGCGTCGCTGCACACCCGGCTCGGGGTCACCGATCTCCTCTCCGGCATCCTCATGATGACGGCGCTGTACTCGGTGAACCTGCACGTGATGGGGCGCTCCAACATCTCGCTGCTCGACGCCCAGACGCTCGCCACCCGGGTTCGCACGATGGTGCCGGCGACCACGGGATGGAACGATGACGTCCTTTTCGGCGCGATTTTCCTCCTGATGTCGCTCCTGCTCGGCGCGCTGCTTGCCTGGTTCCTCAAGACCGACTTCGGCATTGCGCTCCGCTCGGTGGGCGACAACCCCGCCATGATCACCGCGCAGGGCGTCGACCGCCGCCGCATGATCGAGCTGGGCCTGGCACTCGGGAACGGCCTGGTCGCGTACTCCGGCGCGCTGATCGCGCAGTACCAGGGCTTCGCCGACGTCGCGATGGGACTCGGCACCATGGTGACCGGCATGGCGGCCGTCATCCTCGGCGAGACCCTCCGCGCCCGCGGCAGGAGCCTGGTCACGACGATCGCGATGGTGGCGGCCGGCGCGATCCTCTTCCGGCTGCTGGTCGGCCTCGCCCTCCGCGTCGGACTCAACCCCATCGACCTCAAGCTCATGACGGCCGTGTTCGTGCTCGTCGCCCTGGCGCTGCCGCGCCTTCGGCGCGCGGGCAGACGGGCGGACGGGCAGGCGGGCAGGAGGGCGGCGGCATGATCGAGATTCGTGGAGTTGAAAAGACCTTTGTCACGCCGGGGGGAGATCAGCTGGCGGCTCTGCAGGGAATCAACCTGACGATCCCGACCGGGCAATTCCTCACGGTGATCGGGACCAACGGCTCGGGGAAGAGCACGCTGCTCAATGCACTGGCCGGGACGTTCCTCCCCGACGCCGGCACGATCACGATCGACGGGAAGGACGTGACACGGGCGCCGGAGCACAGGCGGGCCGGGCTGATCGGCCGCGTATTCCAGGATCCGTACAAGGGGACCTGCCCGTCGATGACGGTCGCCGAGAACATGCGGATGGCGGAGCTGCGCGGCTTGCGCCGGGTGCTCCGGCTCGGCCTCAACGCCGCTTGTCGCGTCACGTATCACGACCTGCTCAAGCGACTGCGGATGCGGGTGGAGACGAGGCTCGACGCCCTGATCGGAACGCTTTCGGGCGGGCAGCGCCAGGCCATCACGCTGATGATGGCGACGATCCGGCGCCCGTCGCTGCTGCTCCTCGATGAGCACACCGCGGCGCTCGATCCCCGCGCGGCGGAGCAGGTGCTCATGGTCACCCGCGAAGTGGTGAGCGAATACCAGCTCACGACGCTCATGGTGACCCATTCGATGGAGCAGGCGCTCGAGCTCGGCGACCGGACGATCATGATGCATCGCGGCGCCATCGTGGAGGACCTGTCGGGCGAGGAGCGTAAGTCGACGCGGGTGTCGGACCTGCTCGAGCGATTCGCCAAGCTGCGGCATACCATCGAATACACGGCCCAATTCTCGACGACGAGGGAGTAGCTGCCAGCTGCTAGCTGCTAGCTACTAGCTACTAGCTGCCAGACCGCTAACGAACATGGGCTCCCTCGCTGAGATCACGCGAAGATTCGGGATGTCGGACGAGGTCTGGCGCCGACATGCCAACCCGTGGTCTGTTTGGACCCGCTTTGCCGCGATTCCGGCAATGATTCTTGCCATTTGGAGTCGCGTCGTTCTTGGATGGTGGGCTCTTGTACCCGTCGTGCTCGTCGGAGTGTGGTTGTGGCTCAACCCGCGCGTGTTTGCGCCCGTCGAGCCCGTGAGCTGGGCGGCGAAGGGGATCTACGGCGAACGTATGTGGGTGCACGAGGGAGATCGCATTCCCATGCGGGAGCGCGCATTACTGCGCTGGCTCGCCTTGTCAGGCAGCATCGGCTTCGGGCTGTTGGCGTGGGGACTGTATACGCTTCGGGTCTGGCCGACCGTGGCAGGGAGCGCAATCATCGTGATCGGGCAGCTGTGGCGAATTGATCGACTGGGTCGTATCTACGACGCAACACGCTAGCAGCCAGCAGCTAGCGGCCAGTCGCTAAACCTCCAACAATCTCATATGACCAATCCCCCTACCTCGCGGCCCAAGCCGATCGGCTTCCTTGCGTCGATCCTCTACTTCGGCATTCCATCGATCTTTTTTTGCCTGAGCATCCTGGGACTCCTGCCCTGGATGATCCGGCACGGCTACAGCCAGATCGTCACCTTCTTCGTGACTTTTGGCCTGCCGCTCGGCGCGATGCTGATCGCAGCGTTTGTCTTCTATCGGCTGGAAGGCAATCCGTGGACCTGGGCCGCGTTCCGCGACCGGATGCGGCTCCGGAAGCCGACGGCGACGGACTGGCTCTGGACCATTGCGCTGGTGGTCTTCACGATCTTTATCGGGAGATTCTGGGCGCCGGTGGCGGACCTCTTCAGCGGGATCCACTTCTACACGCCGCCGTCGGAGTTCATCTCCGTCATGGGCGGGCTCCGCGACGGGACCTTCGGCGGGATGAACATGACGGGCCGGTGGGACATCTTCGCGATGATGGCGGTCTGCCTCATCGTGCTCAACATCGGCGGCGAGGAGCTGTGGTGGCGCGGAATCATCCTGCCGAGGCAGGAGCTGGCGTTCGGGAAGTGGGCGTGGCTGGTGAACGGACTGCTGTGGGACCTCTTTCACTTCTTCTACCACAGCAACGGCGCGTCGGTTGTTGCGTACATCGTGTCGACCGTGCCGCTCGCCTTCGTCGCTCAGCGGACCCGGAACACCTGGCCCGGAATCATCGCACATCTTGTCGCCAACTCGGCGGCCCTCACCATGCTCTACAAGACCATCACCGGATAATTGCTGTCTGGCGATCCAGTGATCTGGCGATCCAGCGATTGTCGGGGTTCGATCGCCAGGTCGCCAGATCGCCAGTTCGCCAGATCGCTAGATGCCCGGTACGGCGCCCTTCACCATCACCAGCCTGAATGCCCAGCTCCGCTGGTTCGCGTCGAAGATGTCGTGCGAGCTGCCGAGCGGGATGTCGTACTTGACGTCGATGCCGACGAAGGTGGTCTGGTTGGTCCGACGGAGGATCCGGAGTCCGAGCGGGATGAACCAGGCCGAGCCTTTCATGCCATCGCAGACGTCGGCGACCGGGAGGTTGGCGGGCTCCGAGCAGCTCAGCTTGAAGGCGCCGGTGATGCCGGTATAGCCGCCGTACCGCATGCTGCCGTCTCCCGAGCGCGCCACGCCACCGAAGGTGAGCGGGAACTCGAGGTAGTCCGCGCGGAGGTCGCCACCACCCATCTGGGTGAACGACGGCTCGATCGCGATCGCCATCCAGCTCGCGGTCCGGATTCCAGCGATGAAACCACCCGTGAAGCCCCAGCGGTCGTGGGTGTTGATCCCGCCCCAGTCATCGGTGTAATCGCTGAGCGACGCGCCCGCGGTGACACCAAAGAACTTGGCCTGCGCCATGGCAGTGGAGGGGAGCAGCAGGACCGCGGCCAGCAACAGTCGTTTCATGACGTGAAACCCTCGGTTATAGTGGACTTCGCATCCAACTTACACTGGACCCAGCCTGAAGGCGTCGGTTTCGGCGCGAGGTTGGGGGATGGCTAGCTTTCGGGTGTCAGGTACGGAGACGAATCCATGTCCCACTTCCGCACTCGCGCTGGGGATGCACTCCTGGTCCTCATGGGCCTGCTAGCCTGCACCAAGCAGACGCCACCCCCTGATCCCCGGGTCACGCCGGCGGTGATCCCGCCACCGGCGCCAGGCAATACCGTGCAGGGCACCGCGACCTATCGGGAGCGGATCGCGATGCCTTCCGATGCGGTCTTCGAGGCGACGCTCGAGGATGTCACGCGGGCCGACGCACCGGCGGAGGTCATCAGCCGCATCCGCGTCCCGAGCCCGGGGAATCCACCGATCGCGTTCGAGATTCGCTATGATCCCGCCCGCATCGTCCCGGGCAATCGCTACGCCGTGCGCGCCCGGGTCCTGCTGCAGGAGCAGCTCTTCTTCACCACCGATCAATCGTATCCGGTGACGCCGGGCGCCGGGACCAGCCCGCTCCAGCTGATGCTCAAGCGTCCGGGCACCAGCGCGGGTGCTTCGCTCGAGAACACCTACTGGAAGCTCATCAACCTCGGCGCGGAAGAAGTGCACATCCCCGCGGGGGCCCGCGAGGTCTACCTGCAGCTCAAGGGTGGGCAGATGAGCGGATTCAGCGGGTGCAACAGCCTGAGCGGGAAGTACGAAATCAGTGCCGATCAGCTGAAGCTGACGCAGATGGCATCGACGATGATGTACTGCGAAGGTCCCGGCATGGCGATTGAGAAGTCGCTCAACGCGGCGGTGGAACGCGTGGCCCGCTACAGGATCGACGGCAATTTTCTCGAACTGCTCGACGAAGCAGGAACTTCTTTGGCGAAATTTGAAAGTCGCAAGCCGTGATCATGCAGGGCCGGGCATTGCCAGGCCCCTGCCTGTTTACGGTACCGGCTTCGGCCGCCTGGTCAGGGCTTCGACGTCCTCGAGGTCGCGTGGCACCCGGCTGATCCATTCGAGCCCCTTGTCGGTCAGCACGTACGCGTCCTCGATCCGCACTCCCGTATTGGCATAGCGCAGCGCAATCGGCCGCACCTTCGCGATGAAGGCGCGGTTCTTCGGCGTGTCGGGCAGCATGTCGAGCAGCTTCGGGTTGATGTAGATCCCGGGCTCGATGGTGAACGCGTCGCCCACCTGGAATTTGCCCGACGTATAGGCCTGCATCGGGTCGTGCACCTCGAGGCCGAGTCCGTGGGTGATCCCGTGGATCATCCAGATGTAGGCCTGCTGGCAGGCGCGTGGGGTCGCGGCGCAATCCACCTGCCATGGCGGATCGTAGGTCGCGTCTTCGGACTCGACCATCCCGAGCCTGGCCAGGCCGCTGGCGCGGACCGCGACCGAGCTGTCGGCGGAGGCCGCGAATGTCATTCCTTCCTTGGCATTCCGTTCGGCGGCGGCCTGTGACTCACGAACCAGCTTGTAGATCTCGCGTTGCTC
>DATEOL010000036.1:0-5349 GCA_035274025.1 Gemmatimonadales bacterium
ATGAGTCGAAGCGCGTTCGGATACTCGCGCGGATTCCTGGTGCCGGCGCCCCATCCCGATCGGCTCGCCCGCCAGTGCGGCGGCGCCGCGCCCGCGGAAAGCACGCGGAGGAGCGCCGCGCCCGTCGGTGTCGTCGCCTCGCCCCGGACCGGGCCATTGGGCGCCACCGGAATCCCCTCGAGGAGGATGGCGGTGGCCGGCGCCGGAACCGGCAGCTGCCCGTGCGCGGCGCGCACCCAGCCCTCTCCGGTCACTACGGGACGCGAGAAGATTTCGGTGATGCCAAGTTGCTCGAAACCCTCGATGCTTCCGACGATATCGACCAGCGCGTCCCAGGCCCCGACTTCGTGCAAGGGGACGTCCGCGGTCGCGAGGCCATGCACTCGCCCCTCCGCCTCACCCAGCAGGGTGAAGGCCTTCACCGCGCGCTCCCGTACCCAGGAGGAGAGCGGCGCGCGCTCGATCATGCCTACCAGCTCTCCCACATGGCGATGGCGGTGCGAGCCGTGGGCCGTGAGAGGTGAGCCGTGAGCGGCAGTTTCGTGAGGATGATGGTCGTGGTGGTGGTGATCGTGGCCGTGATCGTGAGGCTGGTGCGGTTCCCCGGGGCCCTCGGAAGACCCATCGGGGAGGCACACGGTGACTTTCACCGAATGAATCGAGCAGCGCTCGACATCTTCGACCCGCACCGTGACGTCCGGAATGCCGAGCCTCGCGGGAAGTCCCTCCAGCCACTCGCGGGGCGCTCCAGCCGCCACGAGAGCGCCGAGGAGCATGTCTCCGCTGATCCCAGCGGCTGGGTCGATGATAGCGAAACGCCGTCCGGACATAGACTTACAAAATTAAATCCAGATCTCCGCAATCGCCAGTCGGACTCAGTGAGCAGTGAGGAGTAAGCAGTAAGTAGTTCACTCCTCACTCCTCACTCCTCACTCCTCACTCCTCACCTGTACAGCCACCCCGCCCCGGTATTGAAGGCAATGACGGAGTGTTCCGGACCCAGCACCCCGTTGGCCCGGAGCATCGCCGCCGCGGCGATCGCGGCTCCACCCTCCGGTGCGAAATCGATCCCCTCGAGTCTGGCGCCGTACCGGGCGGCGGCGGTCAGCTTGTCGTCATCGACCGCGATGGCGCCCCCGTTCGACTCGTGCAGGACCCGCAACATGATCTTGTCGCCCAGCGGACCCGGTACCCGGAGTCCACTCGCCACGGTTTGGGGATCGGGCCACGGCGTCGCGTGGTCCGCGCCGGAGTTGAATGCCTCGACCATCGGGGCGCAGCCGGCCGACTGCACGGTGAACATCCGGGGGAAGTCACCCTCGACCCATCCAGCCGCCTTGAGCTCCTGGAAGGCTTTCCACATCCCGATGAGGCCAGTCCCCCCTCCCGTGGGGTAGATGATTGCGTCCGGAAGTCGCCATCCCAGCTGGAGCGCGATCTCGAGGCCGAGAGTCTTCTTGCCTTCGATGCGATACGGTTCGCGCAACGTGGAGAGGTCCATCGCACCAGACTCGGCGGCCCAGGCCCGCGAGGCCTTGCCGCAATCGCCGATGTGGCCGTCGAGCAGGACGAGCGTCGCGCCGAAGTGCTCGATCTGCCGGAGAATCATCGGGGGAGTGGTCGATGGGGCGAAGACCCGGACCTCGGCTCCCGCGCGGGCGCCGTAGGCGGCGGCCGCGACGCCCGCGTTCCCCGCGGTCGGCAGCGTAAAGCGATCGACTCCCGCGGCCTTGGCGCGGGTGATCGCCGCGCTCAGTCCCCGTGACTTGAATGAGCCGGTGGGATTCGCGCCCTCGTCCTTGACCCAGAGCTCGGGGAGGCCGAGCTCCGCGCCCAGCCTGGTGGTCCGCAGGAGCGGCGTGTCACCCTCGCCCAGCGTGATGGGTTGCTCACCCGGGGAGAGCGGAAGAAAGGAGCGGTAGCGCCACATGCCGTGCCGGCGGCGAAGCTCCGCGCGCTCGGTGACCGGATGGATGCGATCGGGATACCGCACCAGCCAAGGTCGCCCGCAGTCGCACACCGTCGGCACGCCTTCGGCCTCCCGGGTGCTGCCGCACTCCGAGCACTCGAGGTACCAGTCCAGGGTCTTCGTGGTCGAGGTCGTCATGGATGGGCTTCAAGATAGGCGCGAATCCGTCCGGCAAGTCCCGCGGAGACGCCGGGCACGGCCGCGAGCTCGGACGGCGAGGCGCTGCGCACACCGGCGAGGCTGCCGAATCGTTCGAGCAGCGCGCGCCGGCGTCCCGGTCCGATGCCCGGGATATCGAGCAGCTCGGACGTGATGGTCCGCTTCGATCGTTGCTGCCGGCTGTAGGCGAGACCAAACCGGTGCGCTTCATCGCGCAGCCGCTGCAGGAGTCGCAACGCCGGGCTCCGGCGCGAAAGCCGGAGCGGCTCCGATGCGTCCGGCAGGTAGACCTCCTCCTCCCGCTTGGCGAGACTCGCCAGGGGCAGCGACTCGAACCCCAGGGTTCGCGCGGCTTCCCGCGCCGCGTTGAGCTGGCCACGGCCGCCGTCGATGACCAAGAGGTCCGGGAGTGGAAGATTCTCGTCGCGACGGCGCGTGAGATAGCGAGTGACCACTTCGTGGATCGCGGCAAAGTCGTCCTGCTGGGCGAGGCCCTTGATGCGGAAGCGGCGATACTCCGCCTTTTTGGGACGTCCCGCCTCGAACCACACCAGCGACCCCACGATGTCGCGCCCCTGGTTGTGCGAGATGTCGATGCACGCCAGGCTCCGCGGCACCACCGTGAGCCCGATGTCGCGGCCCAGCGCGTAGACCGGATCCTCGGCCCGCTCCTCCACCTCGAACGACTCCAGTCGCAGGCTCTCCAGCAGGTGCCGCGCGTTCTGTTCCGCGAGCTCGATGAACCGCCACCCCCTTCCCCGTTCCGGGATCAGGAACCGGGAGTCGGGCAGGAGCGTGGCCAGCTCCTCGGCGTCGCCCGGGGCAAACGGCATCAGGATGCGGCGTGCCCGGCCTTCGGAGGGAACGTACCAGCGCACCAGGAAGGCGCTCAGCACGTCCTGGTCGCGCTCCTCCTCGAGATTGTCGAGGAAACGGTGCTCGCGCGCGATGACCTTCCCGTCCCGGACCCGGAGCCAGAGCCCGACGGCGTCGTCCCCGTCGCGCGCGTAGCCGATCACGTCGGCGTCGCCTCCGCCGGTCAGCTCGACCGAAGGTGGCGAGTCCACCTGCTCCAGCCAGCGAAGCGTGTCACGGAGCTCGGTGGCGCGTTCGTAGTCCGTCCGCTCGCTGGCCTCGTTCATCAGCTGGCGAATCCGGCCGCGCACATCGCCGGTGTCGCCTTCGAGGAACGCGAGCACCTCGTGGATCATCTCGCGATATTGCGCCGCCTCCTGCCACCCCACGCAGGGACCGCGGCAGCGACCGATGTGAAAATCGAGGCAGGGCCGCTCTCGACGCTCCCGGGGGAGGTCGTCGGTGCAGCTCCGCACGGTGAAGATCCTGCGAATGACGCCGAGCGAGCGGCGCATCGCGGCGACGTCGGTGAACGGTCCGAAGTAGCGGGCCCCGGAGATGTCCCGCCGCCGGGTGACCAGCACGCGCGGAAACGGCTCCTGGAGGGTCACCACGATGCAGGGATAACTCTTGTCATCCTTGAGCCGGATGTTGAAGCGGGGCTGGTGCTCCTTGATGAGGGTGTTTTCGAGGAGGAGGGACTGCGCCTCATCGGGAACGACGATGGTCTCGACATCGGCGATGAGCTGGCGGAGTCGCGCGTTCTTGACGCTGCCGGACTGGTCGCTGGCGAGATAGCTGCGCACCCGCGACCGGAGGTTCTTCGCCTTGCCGACGTAGAGGACCTTCCCATCGGCGTCTTTCCAGAGGTAAACGCCGGGACTCGAAGGCAGGGTGTCGATTCTTCGTTCGAGCATCCTACAAACCGTGAGCTGTAAGCCGTGAGCCGTGAGTCGGAAGCGCGGTTCCACGGTGGCCAAGGATGCCACCCGGCTTACGGCTCACCGCTTACGGCTTCCTGCAGACCAGAAGATAGACGACCCCAAATGCTCCGAGGCTTGCGATGGCCTGCACCGGCAAGGGAAACGCGCGGAGCAGGCTGAGAGTTCCCCAGCCCGCCGCCGCGCCCAGTGCGGCGCCCACCCAGAGCCGGACCAGGCGAGCCCTGGGGAGCTCGACGACCCCGATCCGTTTCCGGAGGGCGCGCCGGAGGAGGACGAATTCCACCCAGCCGGCCGTTCCGGAGGCGAGGGTGAGTCCCGCGAGTCCCCAGCGGGGCTCGAGCCCCAGGAGGCCGGGCAGGAACCGCGCGGCGAGGAATCCCGCTGTGGATCCCACCAGCATGCGGGTGGCGGCGCAGCGGAACGGCGTGCGGGTATCGCCCAGCGCGAAGAAGGCGCTGCCGAAGAGCCGCGCCAGGGCTGCCGCGAGAAGTCCTACCGACGACGCCGCGAGGACAGCCCACACATAGCGGGCGTCGTCGGCGTCGAACCGTCCGCTCTGGTACACCAGTCCCGCCACCATGTGACCGAGCGAGATGAACGCGGCCGCGCTCGGCACCACGAAGAACGCGACGCGACTCATGGCGCGGGTGAGCCGGGCCTGCAGTGCGGCGGTGACGTCCTCTCCGCTGCCCGTCTCGCTCGCCATTGCCGGCAGCTCGGCCGCCGCGATCGACATGCCGAAGAGGCTCACCGGCAGCGAGTAGAGCAGCTGCGCGTTTGCGAGCGCGGCGACGGCTCCGGTCGGGAGCAGGCTCGCGATCATCGAATCGATGAACGCGCTCAGCTGTGCGACCCCCCTGCTCAGCAGCGCGGGGCCGAAGGTGCGCCCGACCTCGCGGACATGCGGGTCCTTTCGCGACAGGCCGAGCGGGACGCCACCCGAAAGCCTGAGCGCTACCGGGAGCTGCACCAGGAACTGGAGCAGACTTCCCGCGACCGAGGCCATCGCCGCCAGCATCGTGAGCCGGGCCGGCGTCACGCGTGGCCCCGCGACGAGGAGGGTCACGATGATCGCGATGTTCCACGCCACCGGGGCGGCGTACGACAGGAAGAAGCGGCGATGACTGTTGAGGATGCCGAGGCACCACGCCGAGAACACCAGCAGCCCCGCGCCGGGAAAGAGCAGGCGCACGAGCGTAATGGTGAGCGTGCGCGTGGATCCCTGGAAGCCGGGCGCGAGAATATCCACCAGGAGCGGGGCGGCGGTGACGCCCACCAGGACGACGACGCTCAGGATGAGCGCGAGCCAGCTCAGCACCGCGCCCGCGACGCGCCGCGCGCTCTCGAGGTCGTTGGCTCCGAGGCGTCGCGCGTAGACCGGGATGAACGCGGCGGAGAGCGCGCCCTCGCCGAAGAGATTCT
>DATEOL010000037.1:0-3473 GCA_035274025.1 Gemmatimonadales bacterium
GGCGGAGCTTCGCCTCCGCCACGGTTTACGAATGCTCTCCCGGGGCGGCATCGTGGTGACGAACCGGTTGCATGGCATGATCCTGTCCCTGCTACTGGGTATTCCCCACTTTGTCTCCGACACCCGGCAGGGCAAGATCGGCGCGTTTCACCGAACCTGGCTCACCGACGCGATGCCGGACGTCCTGTGTGACTCCGAGGTCGAAGCCCTCGATCGAGCGCGGAACCTGGCCTCCACCATGAGGATGACTACCTCCCTTCGCAGAGGGGATACGGCATGGAGCTGATCCGGCACGAGGTCCGACCTGTCGAGGGCGACATGGTGCGGCTCGAAGGCGAAGTGCTTTTTGCCGACGGATCGCGGGAGGTGGTGTGGTTCGGCACCGAGGCGAAGCGGGCGGAAAACCTGAACCTGAGCGGTGACCCGTGGGTCATCGCGCTTGCGCCCCTGGCGGTGACGCTGGGTGAGCCCCTCAAGGTCCCGTTGCCGGTCGATCCCGAGCTCCTCGAGGGCCTGCGCAGGGTCGGGCGCGCATGGCGGGTGTGGGACAAGACCCTGTTCCCGCTCGAGCTGGATGTCCTCGCCGCGCGGGAAACCACGGGGCCGCGCGCTCGGACCGGCTCGCTCTTTTCGGGCGGCGCGGATTCGTGGTACACGGTACTCAAGAACCAGGCCGAGGCGGACAGGGAATGGGTACCCCGTCTCGATGCGCTCATGCTGGTCTGGGGCGCGGACATCAATCTCACCCGTCCCGACGCCTTCCAGTCCCTCCGCGAGCGGCTGAGCAGGGTTGCCGCGGAGCTCAAGTGCGAGCTGGTCGTCATGACCACCAACCTTCGCCAGACCCGGTGGAGCATGACGGACTGGACCCGCCATTCGCACGGATGCTTCTTCATTGCGCTGGCCCACGCATCAGGCGAGTTCGGGCGCCTCCTCATTCCGTCGAGCGTGACCTACACGAACGGGCGGGGATGGGGATCGCACTTCGCGACCGATCCGCTCCTCTCGAGCCGCGGCACCCGGATCGTCTATGATGCGGCCGAGCTCGGCCGGATCGAGAAACTCGAATTGGTGACCCGATCCGAGCTCGCCCTCGAGAACCTGCGGGTCTGCTGGCGCAGCGGCACCGAGCAGAACTGCGGCCGATGCCTCAAGTGTTTCAGGACGATGATTGCGCTGGAGCTCTATGGTGGCCTGGCGCGCTGTCCCACCTTCCCCACCAGGCGCCTGGACGTCGAGGCCGTGGCGCACCTGCGCTGTGGGGCGGCAAACGAGTACCGCATGGTTCGCAACATGGCGGAGGCGGCGCTGGCGCGGGGACGCACCGACGTGAGCCGGGCCCTGTATCGTGCCCATGATCGTTCGGCCCGGCTCGACATCATGGAGGCGATCCTGCGCCGGCTGGATCGACTCGGTGTCCGTGGCGCGACCCGGCTGCTTCGCTGGCTCGAGACCGGGAGCATCCGCAATTGAAGCTGCTGCATGTGGTGGGCGCCCGACCGAACTTCATGAAGCTCGCGCCGGTGCTTCTCGCGGGGCGCGCAGCGGAGGTCGACCAGGTCGTCGTGCACACGGGCCAGCACTACGACCGCGAAATGAGCGATCGCTTTTTCGATGAGCTGGGGATCCCCCACCCGGACGAGAACCTCGAAGTCGGATCGGGAACCCACGCCGTCCAGACCGCCGCCATCATGACGCGCTTCGAGCCGGTTCTTCATCGCGTCGGTCCGGACTGGGTCGTCGTGTACGGTGACGTCAACTCGACGCTCGCCGCGACGCTGGTCACCGCGAAACTGGGAGTGCCCTCCGCGCACGTCGAGGCGGGACTCCGAAGCCGCGACCGCGCGATGCCGGAGGAGATCAACCGCATCGTCACCGACCAGCTGGCCGACCTGCTGCTGCCGCCGAGCCGCGACGCGATCGACAATCTCAGGGCCGAAGGCGTTCCCGGGGAGCGGATTGTCTTTGTCGGCAATGTGATGGTGGATACCCTGCTGCGGCTCCGGGAGCAGGCCAGGGCGACCGGGATGCCGCAGCGGCTTGGCGTGGCGGGTGCCCCGTACGCCTTCGTCACACTGCACCGGCCGTCCAACGTCGACCAGGCAGACACGCTCTCGGAGCTGCTCCGGGGCCTGCAGGACCTCGCCGCACGGATGCCGGTGGTTTTCGCCGTGCACCCGCGGACGCGGGAACGGATTACCCGCTTCGGCCTCGAGGGAGCCGCGCCGGCGGTCCGCCTGCTCAATCCGTTGGGATACCTGGAGACCATCGCCCTCGCCGATTCGGCTGCGATGGTGATCACCGATTCGGGAGGTCTGCAGGAGGAAACCACGGTGCTTGGGGTCCCGTGCCTGACCGTCCGGGCCAACACCGAGCGTCCCGTCACCGTCACCGAGGGGACCAACCGCCTGGTGCGCTCGACCCGGGCCGCCCTGGGCGCAGCCATCGAGGCGGTCCGGACCGACGGCCAGGACGGCCAGTACGTACCCCGCCGGCCCGAGCTCTGGGACGGCAGGGCGGGGGAACGGGTGATCGCGGCGCTGGCGGCACGGAAGCTTCCTTCGCCGGGCAGTCCCGGCTAGTTTAGCTGCGCGCGGTCGAGCCTTCCTTGACATGCAATGGCGCGTGTCCGGGCTTGTGCTGATCGGCGCTGGAGAACGAGACGCGTGAGCACATACCCGATTGGTGCGCGGTCCGGCCGACAAGCCGCCGTCGCACAAACCATCCCCCATGCGCCCCATGCGGCGCTCCTCATCGACTTCGACAACGTCACCCTCGGGATTCGCAGCGACCTTGCCAAGGAGCTGCGGACCCTCCTGGGCAGCGACATCATCAAGGGCAAGGTGGCGGTGCAGCGGGCGTACGCCGACTGGCGGCGCTATCCGCAGTACATCATGCCACTGACCGAGGCGTCGATCGACCTGATCTTCGCCCCCGCCTTCGGGACCAACAAGAAGAACGCGACCGACATCCGCCTGGCGGTGGATGCGATCGAGCTGCTCTTCACCCGGCCCGAGATCGGGACGTTCATCCTGCTCTCCGGGGACAGCGACTTCTCCTCGCTGGTCATCAAGCTCAAGGAATACGGGAAGTACGTCATCGGGGTCGGGATCCGGGAGTCGGCGAGCGACCTGCTGATCCAGAACTGCGACGAGTACTTCTCCTACAACGACCTCGCCGGCCTCACGCGCGAAGCCGAGCCGGGCACGTCCACCCGCGATCCATGGGAGCTGGCGCAGGAAGCGGTCGCGCAGATGGCGCGCAATCACGACGTGATGCGCTCCGACCGGCTCAAGCAGGTGATGCAGCAGATCGACCGCAACTTCGACGAGAAGAACGCCGGCTTCAGCCGGTTCAGCAAGTTCGTGATGGAGGCGGGACAGAAGGGGAAGCTGCAGGTCACGAAGCTGGACAACGGGCAGTTCGAGGTCGCCCCCGCGGGGTCGGCGCCGGCCGCGGCGGCGCCGCGCGAT
>DATEOL010000038.1:0-4731 GCA_035274025.1 Gemmatimonadales bacterium
AGCTCTACCAGTGCTGCATTCACCCGTGGATGCGGACGGTGATCCACGGCCACGAGAAGGAGTGAATCCCATCGAGTGATCCAGGGATCTGGCGATCTGGCGATTGCAACTGCGGTTCGATCGCTGGTTCGCCAGATCGCCAGATCCTCTGCTCATGGCATGATCCTGACCGGTTTCCCCGGGTGGGCTCCAGCCACGAGTGCTCCATTCTTCACCACGAACACACCGTTCACCAGAACCTCGGTGATGCCAGTCGAGGGAGTGGTCGGTGCCTGGAAGGTCGCGTTGTCGGTGACCGTCGCCGGGTCGAACACGGTGATGTCGGCATCGGCCCCGACCGCAATCCTTCCCTTGTTCCGCATCGCCGGGACGTAGGTCTCGAGCCGGCGCGCCGGAAGGATCGTCATCTTCTCGAGCGCGGTCATGAGCGGCATCAGTCCCTTCTCGCGGCTGTAGTGTCCCAGGACGCGGGCGAAGGTTCCCGCGCCGCGCGGATGCCCGGTGCCGTTGACGAACGGCACGCCGTCGCTGGCGATGATCACGCCGGGATGCGCCAGGGCCTTTTCGATGTTGGCGTCCTTCATCATGTAGATGATGACCCAGCCCCCTTCCTTCCGGTACTTCTCGAAGGTCTCCCTGGTCAGGCGTTCACCGGTGGACGCCCAGCCCAGGTCGCCGTAATCGATCCTGAGGTTCTTCTGCCAGCCGGGATTGAACATCGCCGACTCGAGCATGGTGGAAGCGGCTGTATAGGGATAGACCTCGGTCGTGAGGTCCATGCCCGCGGCCCTGCTCGAATCGATCAAGGCCAGCGCCTCGTTGATGTCGTCGCCCGAGCTGCTCCCGATATGGACGATATGGAGCGAGGCCCCGGTTTCACGCGCGGTGTTGATCGCCTCCCGGATCGCCCCGATGCCGAAGGCCCTGGTGTGCACGAACGCGGGCACCTTCGCCGCCGCGGCGACCCGAAACATCTCGGTGATTTCGGCCGGCGTGGCCCCCGGACTGTAGTTGATCCCGAAGCCCACGCCCAGCGCGCCCTCGCTCAGGCCCTTGCGAAGGAGCGACGCCAGCGAGTCGACCTGCTGCTGCGACGCGATCTTGTTGGCGCCGTCGGGATTGGCGCCAAGGGAGGCGGCCTTGGCGCGACTCACCGGCCAGTGCCCGATCTCGATGCCGTGGAAGACCGCGAAGCGCGCGGTGATGTGACTCACCGTCGCTCCATAGTTGAGCGGCGCCTGCCCCTCCATGGCGGCGTACCAGGGCGCGACCGGATAGACCCCCACCTCCATCTCCAGCGCGGTGGTGACGCCGTCGCGGGCCTTGATCTCCATGTCGCCCGTGGTCTGGCCGTGGGCATGAAGGTCGATGAACCCCGGTGCGACCACCTTGCCGGTGACGTCGACGACCTCGGTCCCCTTGAGGGGTGTGGCCGAGATGGCGACGACCTTGCCATCGTGGATGGCGACATCGCGGATGGAGTCGAGGCCGCTGGCGGGGTCCATGACGCGGCCGCCGTGAAGGACAAGCGGGTAGGTCTCCGATTGGCCCTGACAAGCGGCTGCCATCAGCAATGCCGCGAGGATACGCTGCTTCATTGAAGCTCCTTGAGGGGTCTTAAGGCTTATGGACCATCGGGGATCCTCAGCTCACCGCGGCGCGGATCCGCGCGAGCTGGCGGAGGTGGGCACGATCGTGCCCCGCGACGAGCCGGCAGAGGCGATCGACGCTCTCCTCGCCCCGCTCGCCGTGCCGGCCGACCCGTTGGCGCTCTTCCGCGGTGGCGCCCGCGAACAGGTGGATGTTGGCGCGGCGGAGCGCGGTGAACCGCTCGAGATTTTCCTCCGCGGTCGTCCGGTCGTAGTGGAGCCGGGTGGCCCAGAGGTCCTGGTCGTACGCGGTGAGATCGGGCTTGTCGTGCGCCAGGATCATGCGAAGCCGGAACGAGGACACCAGCTCGGTGTCGGCGAGATGGGCGAAGATTGTGAAGGCCGACCATTTTCCCGGCGCCTCCGGAGTCCGGAGCTTTTCCGCGGGGAAGGTGATCAGCTCACGTTGCAGGGTTTCCGGCGTGGCAGTGAGCACGTCGATCGGGTCGTCGTTACCCAGGAGGTCGAACAGCGCCTGGATGTAGGCGTCGGCCTGACCGGGATCGAGAAAACCCTTCGCTGAGAGCTCAGACATTGGCTGACATTCTCACCCACCAGATGAAGCCGCTTAGTGCAAGTGCGAAGACACCGCCGGCCTGGAACATCCAGGCACGCTCCGGAGTGATGCTGGCCATCCGTTTCAAGGCTGTCTGAGGCGCGATGAATCGTATCATCGCCTTGAAGACCTGTCCCCATCCGACAATCGTCAGCACGATTGCCGGTCCCCGCCAGACGTTATGGAACGCGACAATGATGCCTCCGAAAGTGAGGCAGAGGAGTCCTTCGGCGAACGCACCGATCACTCCCTTCGTCACCAGGGCGCGATAGAACGTCACCCAGCCTTGGGGCTGAAAGAGGTGGGAGAGCCCGATGACGAGGAGCGTGACCGCGGCGTAGAGCTGGATGCCCTTTTCCATGACTCCGTCCTCAGCGGGAGAGATTCCTCGCGACCACGATGATTTCCGGCGCGTCGTCGGTGAGCGGCCTCCGGTCGAAGCCGCCGTAGATCGCTTCGACCGTGAATCCCGCCCGCACCAGAAGATGCTCCAGCTCCGCCTTGTTGTACCACCGCATCTCGAACGACTGAACGACGCGCTCGGTGGCATCACCGCTCCGGACGTAATAGATCAACTCGACCTCGTTTACCTGGTCGACGAACCGCACCCGGGAAATCCGGTAGCTGCGCCGCATGAAGCGGCCGTCGGTGAGCTGCAGCTCTGGCGTCTCCTCCGCCTCGACGCTCCGGTCCTTCACCAGCAGCGCATAGAAAGGGTTGAACACGTCGAAGATGAAACGCCCGCCAGGCTCGAGGTGGCGCCTCACGGTGGCCAGGCATTTGAGCTGGTCGTCGATGGTCTTGAGATGCTGCAGAATTCGGAAGGGGGCGATCACCAGCGTGAACTTGTCGGGAAAGTTGAAGTCCCGGATGTCGCCCTCTTTCAGGGAGACTCGCTGGCGCACCTCGGCGGGTTCCGCCTCCACTCGGTCGCCACACCGGGTGAGCATGCTGACCGAGGAATCGAGTCCGGTGATGATCGCGCCTGATCGGGCGATCGGCAGCAGGACCCGGCCGGTGCCGCAGCCTATTTCCAGGATGCTGCGCTCGTTCCGGGCCTCCTCGACATAGAAGCCGACGTCGGTCCGTGCCTGATAGGCGGGGACCGAGTCGTAGAGCAGTCCGAAGTCCCCGACGTTGTCGTAGGAAGTCATCGAGTGAGCAGACCTGCATCGAGCACGAACTGCGAGCCGGTGATGAAGCGCGCGTCGTCCGAGACCAGGAAGACGATGGCCTTGGCCACATCCTCCGGCTCGATCCAGGGCACCGGCTGCAGGTTCCCCGCGGACCGCTCGGCGATCTCCTGGGTCGTCATGCCTTCGAGCGCCGCAAGCCCGTCGTTCATCGGTGTGTTGACGCCCGTCGGGTGGATCGACACGACCCGGATGTTGTGCGGGGCAAGCTCGATGGCCCACGACTTGGTGAGCCCGGTGAGCCCCCACTTGCTCGCGGCGTAGTGGCTCAGCCGATTCATCCCCCGAAGTCCCGCGATCGATGAGTTGTTGATGATGACGCCGCTCCGCGCCGCGATCATGTGCGGAATGACGCGCCGCGCCAACATCCAGGCGCCCTTCAGGTTGATGTCGACCATCGCGTCCCACTCGGCCTCGCTCATTTCATGGATGAGGCCGTAGAAGCAGACGCCGGCGTTATTGAAGAGGATATCGATCCGGCCGAACTCGGCGATCGTCTTCTCCACGGCCGCCGTCACCGCCGCGTCGTCGCGCACGTCGGCGATGAGGGGGATCGCGGGGCCACCCTCCTGCTCGATCATCGCGACCGTTGCGGCGAGGTCCTCCGGAGTGCCGAGCCGGTAGCCGGGGTGCTCCAGCTGGCGGGCGACGTCGAGCGCGGCGATCCCCACGCCTTCGCGAGCGAGCGCCACCGCGGTGGCACGCCCCTGGCCATGGGCGGCGCCCGTGATGAGCGCGACTTTTCCCTCGAGTTTCCCTGTCATGACTGGGGCGCCCCCCGCTCCCCGCTCCCGGCTTCCCGCTCCCGGTATTCGTAGAGGTATTCGTCCAGCTCGACGTCGAGCGCATTGATGAAGATGTTGGTCGCCACCATCATCGCGCCGAACGCGGTGAGGGTGACGACCTGGTCCGGCGTCAGGAAGGCCGTGATGCGACCCATGACCTCGTCACTGATGTCTTTCGAATCCATTGCGAGCCGGCGCCCGAACGAGGCGAGGGCTTCTTCGCGTTCGTCGAGGACCATCCGCTCCGGCGTCTCGCCTGCATCGATCAGGTGACGGCGGAAGTAGGTGGAACAGACGAGGCAGTCCGACTGCTCCGAGATCGCGAGGACATAGACCAGGGTCGCGCGCTTGCCGAGGAACGCCTTCACCTCGTCGTGCAGGGGGTACCAGGTCATGAACGACTCGAGGGCCACGGCGTTCCGGGCCAGGGTGCGCTTCATGTTGGTGACGCGGCCGTGGGCGGCGAGCTGACGCTCGAACTCTGGTCGGGATGCTGGTGGGATTTCTGAATCGTGAAGCGGGGCGATGCGGGCCATGGTCTCAAAGTA
>DATEOL010000039.1:0-2933 GCA_035274025.1 Gemmatimonadales bacterium
GGCCACGGTTCCCGACAACTGGCCTCCCGACCTCTACGACCGGCGCGCCACCGAGTGGGCGCTCCGCTACGCGGAAGAACATCCGGTCCAGGTCCAGTGGGGGATGTATTACGTCATCGATCCCTGCGCCGAGGGAGGGCCGGCGGTGGCGGGAATCGTCGGCTTCAAGGGCCAGCCCCAGGGTGGCATCGTGGAGCTGGGCTATTCGATCCTCTCCCAGTTTCGCCGTCGTGGCTACGCGACCGAAGCCGTGGCCGCGCTGGTCGAGCTTGCGCTGGCCCACGAGGAAGTCGACCGCGTGGTGGCCCAGACGCTTCCCGACCTGGACGCTTCCATCGGAGTGCTCGAAAAGAGTGGCTTCGTGTTCGTCGGGTCAGGCACGGATCCGGGCGCAATCCGTTACGAGCTGACGCGGGCAGACCGCGGCGGGCAGGCGGGCTGACGGGCGGGCGGGCAGTTCTTCCCCGGAGTGTTGATGATTCTGACCTTCTTCCTTCTACAGGCCGGCACCATCTCTGGTGAGGTCCGGTCTTCATCCGGTCCGATTGTCGGCGCGCAGGTTGTCGCGCGGAGCGTGTCCTCGCGCATGGCGACGGGCACTACGACCGATGCGAAGGGCCAGTACACTCTGCCGCTTCCTCCCGGCGTCGACGTGCGGGTTGAGCTTGGCGGTCAGGAGTGGACCGCGCCGGCACAGGACTCGGTGCGCGCGAGCGCCCGAATTGATTTCACCGCCTCGGCCGTCCGTGCCGCTTCGCAGCTCCATCCCAGCTCTTCCTGGCTCGGTCTCCTTCCGGACGGTGACGCGAAGCGGAAGTTCATCCTCGATTGCACCGGCTGTCATCAGTTCAACGAGTCCCGCGCGCTGCAGAACGGCGCGCCCCGGTCGGCGGCTCAGTGGGCGACGGACGTTTCGCGGATGCTGGGGTACGCAGGCGCATCATCGAACTTTCCAGTCATCGCGGCGGATCGGAATCCCGAAGCAACAGGACTGTTCGTTTACGCCGCCGTCCAGAAGAACCTCGGCAGCCTGTCCGCCGGCCCGCCGGTCCGCGCGCCCGCCGACCGGGCCGTGATCACGGAGTACGACCTGCCCGTCGCGCAGGATCTCCCCCACGATGTCGCTATCGATTCGACCGGACAGATCGTGATCACGGGGATGTTCAGTCACCGGATGTTCGTGCTCGACCCGACAACGGGGAACGTGACCGAAACCCCCATCCCGGTGCAGAACGCCAATCCGCGGGCGGTGGAGCTCGACGCGAAGGGAAACTGGTGGGTCCTGCTCGGTGGCCCCCGGCAGGTCGCCCGCTACGACCTCGCCACCAGGCAGTGGAAGACCTTTCCGATCGGGATGTATCCGCACAGCGTCGCGGTGGCGCCCGATGGAAACTCGGTCTGGTTCAACGGGCACTTCACCAGGAAGCCGATCCAGATGGGCCGGCTCGACGCGCGAACCGGTGAGGTGCAACGCTTCGACGCGCCCGATCATCCGGTTCTGTCGGACGCGGGAGGACCGGTGCCGTACGAGCAGCGGCTCGCGCCGGACGGGACGGTGTGGATGTCCGAGCTGATCGGCAACCGGATCCTCTCGCTCGATCCCCGTTCCGGAAAGTTCTCGACCTGGAGCCTGCCGAGAACCAACAGCGGCCCGCGGCGATTCGACATCGACCGGAGCGGGGTGCTGTGGATCCCGGCGTATTCCGGCAATGCGCTGGTCCGGTTCGACCCCAGGAGCGGGCAGTTCACCGAATTCGCGCTGCCGGTCTCCGATGCCGTGCCATATGTCGCGCGGGTGCACCCCCGGACCGGAGACATCTGGATCGGCACCGCGGCCGCCGACGCGGTCTTCCGGTTCGAGCCGGGAACCCGGAAGTTCAGCCGGTATCCGGTGCTCACCCGCGGCGCCACGATGCGGCACATGGCGATCGATCCGAGGAGCGGCGATGTGTGGATAGCTTACGGCGCATCACCGGCCATTCATCCGTCGCGCATTGCGCGTCTTTCGCTGCGATAGTCGCGATCATCCACTAGCCGCTAGCAGCCAACAGCCACCTGACCACTCGAGGACCTCATGTTCAAGCGATCCACGATTCTTGCCGGGTTGATCGTCGCGGCAACGATTTCCGGCTTCCGCGGCTCCGAGGCGCAGTCGCTTGATTCGGTGAAGGCCGAGCTCAAGCGGCTCGGCGATGCGGGCGAATTCTCGGGGGTCGTTCTCGTTCGCAAGGGTGGGAAGACGATCCTGCACGAGGCCTATGGGCTCGCGAGTATCGCCTACAAGGCTCCCAATACGATAGACACCCGGTTCAACACCGCCTCGGTCGGCAAGATGTTCACCGCGGTCTCCATCGGGCAGCTGGTCGAGGCGGGCAAGCTCAAGTGGACCGACACGCTTGCGAAGGTTGTGCCCGATTATCCCAACAAGGCGCAGGCGGGCAAGATCACCATCCACCAGCTGCTGACTCACACCTCGGGGCTGGGACTCTACTGGGACAACCTCTTCAAGGGGAACTGGACCGCGGTGCGGACGTCGCAGGACCTGGTCCCCTTCTTTGCCGATGACACCCTGCTCGCCGCGCCGGGCACGGCCTGGAACTACAGCAACACCGGGTACGCGGTGCTCGCGCTCGTCATCGAGAAGGTCTCCGGCGAGAGCTACATCAGCTACATCCAGAAGCACATCTTCGATGTGCTCGGCATGAAGAACACCGACTACACCGCGCTCGACACCGACATCCCCAACAAGGCGACCGGCTATTTCCGCGAAGGTCCGAACACGCCGCTCAAGAACAACCTGTTCACCCACACGGTCGTGGGTGGTGGCGCGGGAGGTGGGTGGATCTCCTCCGGTGACCTCGCGACGTTCGCCGAGGGCTACATGTCCGGCAAGCTGGTCTCGAAGGCTACCCTGGCGGAGATGACGAAGCCGC
>DATEOL010000040.1:0-3745 GCA_035274025.1 Gemmatimonadales bacterium
GTGATGTGCCCGAAGCCGTTCTCGCCCGGACGAGAGTCGCGTTCGTCAATTACCCGAATAACCCAACCGCCGCGATCGCTCCGCTCGAGTACCTCGAGCGCACCGTCGCGACCTGCCGCCGTCACGGGATCCTGCTCGCGTATGACAACGCGTACTGCGACCTGACTTTCGACGGTTATGTCGCGCCAAGCATCTTCGAGATACCGGGAGCGCGGGACGTGGCGGTGGAGTTCTTCTCCCTCTCGAAGACCTTCTCGATGACGGGCTGGCGGCTCGGCTGGGCGGCGGGACGCGCGGAGCTCATCGGCGCCCTCACCAAGGTCAAGTCGTACGTGGATACCGGGCCTTTCCTGGCGCTGCAGAAAGCCGGCGTCGTGGCACTCGACCGCACGGAGGAATTCGCGGCACCAGTCCGCGCCACCTTGGTGGAGCGGCGCGACGCATGCGTCGCCGCCCTGCGGGAGACCGGATTCGCGGTCGAATCGCCCAAGGCGGCGATGTACCTGTGGGTCCCGCTCCCCGAAGGCGTGGCGTCGATGCCGTTCTGCCGCCGCGCGCTGGAGGAAGAGGCGGTGGTGGTGCTGGCCGGCGCGTCGTTCGGGCCGGCGGGCGAGGGGTATTTCCGGATCGCGCTCACGGCGGGGCCGGCACGGCTTCGCGAGGCAGTGACCCGGCTCGGTCGTGCCCTGGAAAAGGTGCGCGGGGAGCAGCTTGCGACAGCGACGTGATTTTGTCTTCCCGAAGGCGAGGGACCGGGGGTGGTGGATCGCCATCGCCGCCGCGCTGGTCGTGCACCTCATCCTGCTGTCGGTGGAGGCGGTCGGATGGTTCTGGGCGGAGGGAAAGCCACCCGTGGTCCAGTACATCCAGCTCACACCCGATTTGCCGCAAGTCGACATGGCCTACCGACCACCCCTCCCGCCCCGGCGAGAAGAGCAGCGGCGCGAGCAGGACCAGCAGCCCGTTCCGGTGGTGCCGGACATTCCAGCGCCCCGCGCACCGCAAGTCATGGCGGCCGAACGACCCGGCATTCCCCAGGCGACGCTCGACACCGGCGGCGTGCCGGTCGAAGCCCCCAGCGCGACGAGTCCTCGCGGCATCCCGCGTCTCCGTCCGTTGATCGGTGAAGGGAAGCTGTGGGTGCAGCCGCTTCCGTTCGCGCCGAGGGAGCTGGCGCAGCGGCTCTCGCGCTCGCACTACGAGCTGGTCGACAGCGCGGTCACCGATATCGTGCAGCACTACATCGACTCGATGCTCACGACGCCGGTGCCCTTCGACACCAAGCCCCCCTCCTGGACGACGAAGATCGCGGGCAAGACCTTCGGCATCGACCAGAACTTCATCTACCTCGGCGGGCTCAAGATCCCGAGCGCAATTCTCGCACTGCTGCCGATCCCCGCGATGAACAACATGGACCTGCGGTATTCCCAGCGGCTCAACGACATTCGGGCCGACCTGCAGTATGCGGCGCAGCGGGCGCAGAACATGGAAGAGTTCAAGCGGGCGATCCGCGAGCTGCGCGAGCGACGAGAACGGGAACACGAGTTCGACCGGAACCAGAAGAAGGCGCCGGCGGACACGGTGGTTCCGTGAAGCTGATCGATCGCGATGAAACGGTCCTGGTGGTCACCGGGGCGAGCCCGGCCGCGGCCGAGAAGGACCACCCGCTGGCCTTGAGGCTCCGGGACGAAATCGACCGGAGGGGGTACGGTCTCCCTTTTCGGCGCGCCCTCCTGGTGGAGGATTCGGCCTGGGTTGGGAACCCTTCCTTTCACGACAATCCCACCATCGCCATCGGGGGACCCGGGTCCAACGCGGTGGTGCAGCACCTCACCGAAAGCCTTCCTACGGTCTGGAACCGGGACGAGCGCAGCTTCATCCAGATCGGCGGGGACGGGAAGTCGCGTCAGGTCGCGCTCTGGGGCATGGACTCCGCCGCGACGCAGGAGGCGGTCGAGGCCTTTGTGGACGAGGGGATGCTGGACGCGCTGCTGGAGCGGCTCTGGCCGTTCAAGCCGGTCGTAAATACCTAAGGCAAGGCGCAAAGTAAAAAGCGCAAAGTCATTGTGGCTCTGCGCTTTGGGCTCGTTCACTTCAAGCGTTGCAACGGCTAGGAGAGACGTTTCAAGCTCTCCTCGCGACCCACCGCGACCAGCAGCTCATTCACCGGCTCGGAGACAGTAGACCCGGTCAGCGCCACCCGAACTGGCTGCATCAGGTCACCCAGCTTCACGCCCTTTTCCGTGGCCGTAGTCTTCAGGGTTTCCACCAGGCGATCGGCCGTCCACTCCCCCTCGGGGATCCCCGCCAACGCAGCGTGAGCCAGGCGGAGGCTGGTGTTGAAGGAGTCCCCCATTTTCTGGCGGAGTGCGGTTGCCCGGTCGTCCTCGGTAATTCGGGACGCTTCGGCGCGGACAGCGACCTGGTCCGCCAGCTGGATCACCGTGCGTGACCGGGCCTTCACCGCATCGATCAGCGAGTCGAGTCGGGCCGGAGCCACGGTGGCGCCGGTGCGGTCGAGCTGGCGCCGAACCGGTTCGCGCAGCTCCGAAGCCGAAAGTGCCGAGAGATACTGGCCGTTCATCCATTCGAGCTTGGCGGTGTCGAACACCGCCGGTTTCGACTGGATTCCCTCGAGGCTGAATCGACGGACCATCTCCTCCTCGGACAGAATCTCCAGGTCATCGCCTGGAGACCAGCCCAGGAGTGCGAGGAAGTTCCGCATCGCCACCGGCAGGATGCCCATATCCTGGTAGTCGCCGACGGCGGTAGCGCCGTGACGCTTGGAGAGCTTCTTCCCGTCGGCCCCCAGGATCATCGGCACGTGGGCGAACACCGGCTCCCCCGCGCCGAGCGCGCGATAGAGCGCGATCTGTTTCGGCGTGTTGGAGACGTGGTCGTCGCCGCGGATCACGTGGGTGATCTGCATGGCGATGTCGTCGGACACGACGGCCATGTTGTAGATCGCCGATCCGTCGCTTCGCAGGATGATGAAGTCGTCGAGATCGTGGCCCTGGAAGCTGATGCGGCCGTGGACCGCGTCGTCCCAGGCGATTTCGCCGGTGGGGACGCGGAACCGGATCACCGAGGGCGAGCCCGCGGCGATGCGCCGGGTCGATTCTTCCGCGGAGAGCCGGCCGCAGCGACCGTCGTATTTGAAGGCCGCGCCTTTCGGGAGCGCCTTGCGCTGGGCCTCGAGCTCTTCGGCGGAGCAGAAGCAGCGATAGGCGTTCCCGTTGGCGAGCAGTCGCTCGGCATCGGCGCGATGGCGGTCGCCATAGGCGCCCTGGAAGAATGGACCTTCGTTCCAGTCGAGCCCGAGCCAGGTGAGGCCGTCGAGAATCACCTTGGTGTGAGCGTCGCTGCTCCGCTCCCGGTCGGTGTCTTCGATGCGCAGGACAAAGGTCCCGCCGGTCTTTTTGGCCAGCAGCCAGTTGAAGAGGGCGGTTCTCGCACCGCCGACGTGGAGATAGCCGGTCGGGGAAGGGGCGAAGCGGACGCGGATGCTCATGTGTTACAGCGGAGTGGGAGGGATTCGAACCCTCGATAGGAGCTTTAGACCCCTATAACGGTTTAGCAAACCGCCGCCTTCAGCCTCTCGGCCACCACTCCCGGGGCGGGAAACCTAGTCGGGAAGACGGGACGGCGGGAGGACGGGACGGCGGGAGGACGGGAGGATCTTCGCTTTCAACTCCTCCCGTCTTCCCGTCCCGTTCGCAGCATGAATACCGCGCCCGGCGAGTTT
>DATEOL010000041.1:0-7583 GCA_035274025.1 Gemmatimonadales bacterium
GTGATGTCTTCGAGTTCGAGTTCCCTGGCGATCCGCAGATCTCGCCTGACGGGCAGTGGATCGCGTGGGAACGCCGGTCGAGCGACATCATGACCGACAAGCGCTACTCGACTATCTGGATCGTGAAGACCGATGGCACCGAGCAGCGGCCGCTCACCACGGGGAAGGTGAACGATGTCTCGCCCCGCTGGTCCCCCGATGGGACCAGGCTGGCGTACATCTCCGCGGGCGCGAGCGGCACGCCGCAGATCGTCGTGCGCTGGATCGCGAGCGGCCAGGTGCAGACCATCACCAACGTCGCGGAGCCGCCCCTGAGCCTCGCGTGGAGTCCTGACGGCAAGCAGATCGCGTTCATGAAGCTGGCACCCGAGGCGCCGCTGGTGATCGGCAATCCGGGTTCGCCCCCGCCCGGCGCGAGCTGGGCGCCAGCACCCAAGTACACCGACAAGCTGGTGTTCCGCTTCGACGGCCTGGGGGAGCTTCCGCCCGGCTTCACCCACCTCTTCGTGATTCCCTCCGAGGGCGGGACCGCGCGACAGCTCACCACTGGAAACTTCAACGACACCGGTAACTTCGGCTCGATGGATATCGCCTGGGCGCCGGACGGAAATGGGATCGTCTTCGCTTCGCGGCGCAGGCCCGATTGGGAGACCAACATGCTCGAGAGCGACCTCTATGAGGTGTCGCTCTCCGGCGGCGCGCTGAAGCAGCTGACCGACCGCCCAGGGCCTGATGCCAACCCCGCGGTCTCTCCCGATGGAAAGCTGATCGCCTACACCGGCTTCGACGACCGCAAGCAGGGGTACCAGAACACCCAGCTCTACGTCATGAACCGTGACGGCTCCGGCAAGCGGGTGCTGTCCGCGAAGCTCGACCAGAGCGTCGCCGATCCCACCTGGGCGGCCGATGGACGCGGGGTCTATGTGTCGTGGTCGCAGCATGGCAACGGCAAGGTCGGACTCTTCGCGCTCGACGGCTCGTATCGCATCGTGGCGAGCGATGTCGGCGCAGGCGGGAGCGCCTATGCTGGCGGGACGTACTCGGTATCGCGCGACGCCGGTGTGGCGTGGACCTACTCCCGTCCCGACATCCCCGGTGAAGTCGCCGTGGTGCGACCGTCGCAGCAGATGAAGGTCGTGACCGCCGTCAACGCCGACCTTCTCGCGACCCGCCAGCTCGGCAAGGTCGACTCGCTCTGGTGGGAGTCGTCCAAAGACCAGCGGAAGATCCAGGGCTGGGTGATCACCCCGCCCGATTTCGACCCGGGGAAAAAGTACCCCCTCATCCTCGAGATCCACGGCGGTCCCTTCGCCGACTACGGCGATCGCTTCGATATCGAGAAGCAGCTCATGGCCGCCGCGGGCTACGTGGTCCTGTATACGAATCCGCGCGGCAGCACGAGTTATGGCGAGGAGTTCGGCAACCTGATTCATCACGCCTATCCGGGTGACGACTTCTACGACCTCAACTCCGGAGTCGACGCGGTCATTGCGAAGGGCTTCATCGACGAGAAGCGCCTCTACGTGACCGGAGGCAGCGGGGGCGGCGTCCTCACCGCGTGGATGATCGGCAACACCGATCGCTTCCGCGCCGCGCTCGCGTTCTACCCGGTGATCAACTGGGAGAGCTTCGTGCTCACTGCCGACATGTCGGCCATGGGCGTCAACAACTGGTTTCCCGGACTCCCCTGGGACAATCGCGACAACTACGACAAGCGCTCCCTGCTGTCCGTGGTGAAGAACGTGAAGACCCCGACCCTGATCATGACCGGAGAAGAGGACTACCGCACACCGATGTCCGAGTCGGAGCAGTACTACAAGGCGCTCAAGATGCTCGGCGTCCAGACGGTACTGGTGCGGGTACCGGGCGAGCCACACGGGATCCGGGTGCGACCCAGCCACGCCATGTCGAAGCTGACCACGCTCGAAGGTTGGTTCGAGAAGTTCCAGCCGACGGTTCCCTGAGCGCTGGCGTCATGACCGCCCGCGTGCTGGTCATCGCCTTGGACGCCGCGAGCCCGGTCCTCCTCCGGCGCTGGGGCGCGGACGGCACGCTCCCTAACATTGGACGCCTGCTCCGCGAGGGGCTCTCGGGTGCCTCGCGAAGCCTCGAGGGCTTCTATCACGGCTCGACCTGGCCCTCGTTCATGACCGGCCGGTCGCCCGGGAATCACGGGGTATACTGGCTCTTCCAGGCCGCCCCGGGTGAATACGAGCAGTCCCGCCTGACTGCCTCGCAGATCGGCCGGTTTCCTTCGCTCTGGGACGTGGCGGCCGCGGCAGGGAAGCGGGTCGCGGTGCTCGACGTGCCGTTCGATCGCCCCCACCCTGGCTTCTCCGGGGTGAGCTGCATCGAGTGGTACAGCCACGACCCTATCTTTGGTTTCCAGACATCTCCCACGGGGCTGGCGAAGGAGATCGAGCGGCTCGAGGGACCGCATCCGGCTCCCGACTACTGCGACGCGGTCCGCCGCGATGCGGCGTCCTGCCGCCGCTTCATCGATCAGCTCGTCAAGGGCGCCGGCCTTCGCTCCCGCATCGCGCGGCGGGTCCTGGGCGGCTCGGACTGGGATCTCGCGATCCAGGTATTCGCTGAGACGCACTGCGCGGGGCATCAGCTCTGGCACCTGCACGACCCGGCCCATCCGGGTCACGATGCCGCGCTGGCCCGCGAAGCGGGAGACGGGATCCGCGAGGTCTACGTCGCCGTCGACAAGGCAGTGGGTGAGATCATTGAGGCGGTGGCAGGCCCGGAATCGACCGTCATGCTGGTCGACCTCCATGGCATGTCTTACATGGCAGGTGCGGGTTCGATTGTCGCGGATTTCCTCGAGCGGCTTGGCCTCGTCACCCGGGTCCCGCCGCCGCCGCCGCCGGGTCCGCTCAAGACCACGCTGGGTCCCCTGTGGCGCGCATTTCCCGCAGGCGTGCGGAACGCCTTCGCGCCGCTCAAGCGCTATGTCATGGGACCGCCACCACCCCTTGAAGAGCCGGGAGTGATTCGCCCCCAGTTCATTCCCGGAGCGAGTCGGTGCTACTGGGTCAACCTCGGGCACAGCGTGAGCGGCATCCGGCTCAACATCCGGGGACGCGAAAGGGCCGGGATGCTTCCCCCCGAAGAGGCCGAGTCACTGGTCGCGATGCTCACCGAGGAGCTGCTCGCGCTCCGGTATGAGGCGGACGGCGGGGCTGTGGTGGAGTCGGTGCGCCGGGGCCGCGATCTCTATCCCGGTCCCGAGGCCGAGTGGCTGCCGGACCTGGTGGTCGACTGGGACCTCTCGCGTCCATTCGGGAGCGCGGAGGTGGGGACCGGCGAAGGTGGACTGCTGCGCGTGCGCTCGCCTCGCGGGGGACTGATCGAGAAGCAGAATCGCAACGGCCGCAGCGGCGAGCACCGGAATGAAGGATTGTTCATCGCGCGCGGGCCGGGGATCACGCCCGGGACGCTCGTTCGAACGGTTTCGACCATGGACTACGCGCCGACCATCGCGAAAATGCTGGGGTGCGAGATGGAGGCCGACGGGAGCGTCATCGCGGAAATTTCCGGATGACAGTCCCGCTTATCTCTTACGACTCACCTCTCACGAGGTAGTCGCCCAGGCGCAGCGACAACGCCAGAATCGTCAACGTGGGATTCGCAAACCCCGAGGTCGGAAAGACCGACGCGCCCGCGATGTAAAGATTCTCCACGCCAAACACCCTGCAGTTGCGGTCGACCACGCCCTCATCGGGTGTGGCGCCCATGCGAGTCGTTCCCGAATGATGATGCGCATTGGGATCCGGGTTCGGCTGCTCCCGCTCCTCGACTCGCCCGAATCGCTCCTGCTCGAGCCGCTCCCGGATCAGCCGGCGTGCCTTGACCCGGCTCGCTTCATCCAGGTCGGTCCACCGCCAGGTCAGGCGAGGCAGGGGGGTGCCGAACCGATCCGTGCGGCTGGACAGGGTCACGCGGTTTTCCCGGTCGGGCGCCTGCTCGAGGTGGATCGCCACCTTGAAGACCCGCGACCGCGGCTTGCCGAGCAGTCGGCGGAGCGGTCCCCGCATCCGGATCCAGTGCTCGAAGGAGGGGAAGATCGTGGCGGACGCGTTCAACATCTGGAGCCGGCGAAGGTCCGCTTCGGTGATGGAGACCCGGCCCCACTGTCCCCGGGTGTCTCCCGAGGGCCGCACCTCGTAAAACTCCTCCCGCTGGGCGAGTCGCCGGGTCGGATCCACCAGACGGAGAGACCAGTCGCGGGGATGCTCCATGAATCCCCGGCCGACCCACGCGCTATCGATCCCGGCGAGCAGAAGCTGACGCGGGTTTTCCACTGCGCCCATCGCGAGCACGAAGCGCGCGGCGCGCACCTCGCCCCGCTCGCCGTTCCGACTGGACCATTCGAGGCGGTCGACCCGATCACCCTGTGCTCCGAGAACGATGCGGGTGACGGTCGTGCCGGTATGTACCTGTACTGTGGCATGGCCCCGAAGGGCCGCAGGCAAGGCATTCGTGAAGGACGAGGCGAGTCCCACGACGTATTCCTCCCGCCCAGCCATCGCGCCGAGTCCCGCGAGATCGTGTGCGCGGTCGTTCCATGGGGCCAGCTCCGGCGCGCGAATCGGCCAGCCGGAATGGGGAACCCATGCGCGGGGCTCGAAGTCGATGGGATCGAGTGCGATGTAGCGTGCGGCCGGCCGCCCGCCCAGCTCGGTGTTCCAGGAGAGTGCGGTGCCCCCCAGCCCGCGGCGCCGGGAGCGAACCAGGGAGTCGAGTCCCTCTCCCGTGACGTCTCCTTCGCCCAGAGGATCGGGGTGTTCCGGGGTGTCCTCGCCACTTTCGAGCAGCACGACGTGCTTGCCCGCGGACGCGAGCGACGAAGCGAGAGCGAGGCCTGCCGGCCCGGCTCCGGCTATGCAGACTTCGGTTTCGAGGGAATTACCGGGGGCGGATGCCACGCATCCATTCGTCGTTGGTGTCGCTCTTGACCAGGAAGCTGATCGCGCGGCCTCCTTCGACCGTGAAGACCAGGGGATAGTCGGCCTCGATGTCGACGACCTCGTTGTTGTCCATCATGCCGACCTGGAAGGTGTGGGCCGTCCGCGTCGGCACCAGCTCGACCTTCCAGCCCCACTTCTTCACTTCGCCGATGAGGCGGCTGTCCGTGAAGTCGATGGTGAAGTCGAGGGTGTCGACCTTGCCCCCCTCGTTGGTCATGATCACCGACCAGGGACCGGTGTACGCGGCCGCGATGTCGGCCGACAGCGGTGCCCTCGAGGACGGGACTTCGATGGAAATCGGAATCGCGGTCTTGTCCCACCGCATCTCCAGCGTCGTGCGATTCCGCGTGATGCTCGTGAACGCGAACGTGAGGATCTCCACCGGCTCGATCTGCTGCGGCTTGACCGCAATCTTGAGCGCCGCCGAGTCGACCTTCGGATGCTGGGTGTGAAACAGCCGGGCCGTGGGATGGAAGAAGACCGTCCAGTCCGCCTGCTCCACGGCGATCATCCAGACGGAATAGGTCCCCTTGGCCAGGTTCTGGCCATTCACCTTCACGTCCTTGCTCAGCGAAATCGTCGTCGCGTAGTTCGCGCCCGGCGTCCACGGCTCTCCCCAGCGGACCACCTTGCCGAAGATCGGGTTGCGTCCCCGTGCCTGGGGGCGGGCGTACTCCAGGTTGATCGTGGTGCCATCGACGGTCTGGCCCACGGTGCCCCGCTCACTCAGGCGGATCTGCGCGGTCGCGAGGGACGGAACGGCAAGCATCAGGACCAGCGCGGCGGAACATCGGACTCGTGAGCGCACGGTTATTCGCCTCCGTATTCTTCGTCGATGGCCGCGCGAATCTCGTCGAGGGACTTGCCTTCCTTCGAGAGCCGGAACGCCATCCGTCCCTGGCCCTGGCAGATGACACAATGCTGCGCCATCGCGTCCTTGCCCTCGTAGCAGGAGAGCAGCGAATAGAAGTCGGGGTTCTCCGCGCAGCCGCAGTGACAGCGAATGCCGTCGACGATTTGCGGGATCCGGCGCACCTGGTCGAACGTCTTGCCCGCGGTCTGGTGCGTCAGATCGGCGACTGCTGGAATCTTGTCGGCCGTGATGCCCGGTCTTGGGTCAGGATGTGGTCCAGGACGCGGACCCCGAGACCCCGGAAGGGACCGGGGTAGGAGCGCCAGGGCCGCGAGGGCGCAGAAGTGTCGCCGATGCATTGGGTCTTTAGGTCTTTCGGTCCTTCAGTTATCTACGATAGCGGATTTCACCAGTTTCCGCATAGCTTCCCTCCCCATGACCACACGCCGCCAGTTCGTCGCCTCCTCCGTCGCCCTCATCGGTGCCACCTCCCCTCGCACCGGGACCGCCATCGCGGAACAGCAGCAGCAGCCGGGCAAGCTCCCCGCGCCGATCGCGGCGCTCACCTCCATGCGCGACAGGATGGTGCCGATCACCGTCGAGGAGCGGAAGGCGCGAATCGCCAAGGCCCGCCGTCTCCTCGCCGAGAACGACTTCGGCGCCTTCATGCTGACGGGCGGGACCTCGCTCCGCTACTTCACCAACATCAACTGGTGGCTGAGCGAGCGGCTCCTCACCGTGGTGATTCCGCGCGAGGGACGCCCCTTTGTCGTCTGCCCGGCGTTCGAGCGGGACCGCGCCCAGGAGCAGATCAATGATGGCCCCTTCGAGGGCGACGCCGACATCATGACCTGGGAGGAGCACGAAAATCCCTGGGCGTTGCTCGCGGGCGGCCTGCGCGATCGCGGCGCCGCGACCGCGCGCATCGGGATCGAGGAGACGACCTACTGGGTCTACAGCGACGGCCTCGCGAAGGAGCTGCCGACCGCGACCCTCACCAGCGGTACCCCGATTACCGCGGGCTGCCGGATGGTGAAGAGTCCGGCGGAGATCGCGCTCATGCGCCTTGCCTCCCAGGTGACCCTCAAGGCCTACAAGGCCGCATGGCAGTGTCTCCGCGAGGGCATGACCCAGGGAGACTTCGCCGAGCTGGTCCGTCTCGCGCACGAGCGGCTTGGCTTCTCGGGTGATGCCGGCGTCCAGGTCGGACCGGCGTCCGCGTTGCCGCACGGCTCGGCCAAGCCCCAGGTCGTCCGCGAGGGAACCATCCTCCTGATGGATGGCGGCTGCTCGGTCGGCGGGTACTCCTCCGATTTGAGCCGCACCTTTGTCCTCGGCAAGGCGTCCGACCGGATGAAGCAGGTCTTCGAGATCGAGCATCGCGCGCAGACCACCGCGCTCAAGACGGCGCGTCCGGGCCTGCCGTGCGAGGCCGTGGATGCGGCGGCGCGCGCGGTCATCGTGGATGCCGGGTTCGGGCCCGGCTACAAGTATTTCACCCACCGCGTGGGTCACGGGATGGGGATGGACGGGCACGAGTGGCCCTACCTCGTCAAGGGGAACACGCTTCCGCTGTCGCCGGGGATGGTCTTCAGCGACGAGCCGGGGATCTACATCCCGGGCGAGTTCGGTGTGCGGCTGGAGGACGACATGCTGATCACGGAGAGCGGCGCGGAGCTGTTTACCCCGCAGAGTCAGTCGCTCGAGCAGCCCTTCGAATAGCCCTCAGAGGCGGGCAAACCATCCTGCCAGCA